>NZ_CP013073.1 GCF_000264945.2 Sphingobium indicum B90A | reverse complement strand
TTCACTAACGCTAGGGCTACTATCGTCATTTCACATACGCAAGCGGATTATCGTCATTTCAGATTCACCGCCGCGCTATCGTCATTTCGATTACGCTTGAGCGCGGCAGGGAAGGCCTGGCGCTATCGTCATAGTGGATTCGCCTTTTCGTCACTCTGGATTCGCTTTTTCGTCAGAGCGGATTCACCGCGCGGCAAATTTCTGCCAAAAAAGCGAGGATTTCTGCGCCTTTCCGGGCAGGCCGAATTTCCGTAACACATCACTAAACCCATATTTTAACACTAGGCTGACCTGTGGATAACTTCAGCGGAAGATTATGACGAGAGGCTGGATCATCGTGGTTTCACCCACCAGCGTCCCGCCAGATCGGACAGCTTGTCCCGAAAATCGGGACAACGGCAGCGCGACTCACCAGCGCCGCGCTTCAGGGGGGCGTTTGCGGGAGGGGGCGGAATCCTACGCTAAGGATTTGGGCCAGCGATATTCCCCGGTTAGATTGATGTGTTCCCATCCCAACGGCGAGACGTGGGCGAGTAGATCAGGCTCGATATGGGTACCGCTGGCGGCCCGGGTATTGACGACCTCGCCGAGCTTCATGGTGTTCCAGAATATGATGATGGCGGCGAGCAGGTTCATTCCGGCGATGCGATAGTGCTGGCCTTCGCCGGATCGATCCCGGATTTCACCTCGGCGGTGGAAGCTGATGGCGCGCTTTAGGGCGTGGTGGGCCTCACCCTTGTTGAGGCCGATCTGAGCCTGGCGCTGGAGGCCGGCATCAAGAATCCAGTCGATCATGAACAGGGTTCGCTCGATGCGGCCCACCTCTCGCAATGCGAGGGCCAGCTCATTCTGGCGCGGGTAAGAGGCGAGCTTGCGAAGAATCTGGCTGGGGGCGACGATCCCCGCTGCGATCGTCGCCATGATGCGCAGGATGTCGGGCCAGTTGCGCTCGATGAGCGGTTCATTGATCTTACCTCCGACCAGCGCTCGCACATTGGCCGGCGTCGCGTTGGGCGTGAAGGCATAGAGTCTTTTCTGAGGGAGATCGCGGATACGGGGGGCGAACCTGTAGCCGAGCAAGGCGCAGGCGGCGAACACATGATCGGTGAAGCCGCCCGTGTCGGCAAAATGCTGGCGAACGCGGCGGCCCGCGTCATTCATGAGCAGCCCGTCCAGGATATAGGGAGCCTCGCTGACCGTTGCCGGGATCACCTGGGTTGCGAACGGCGCATATTGATCGGACACATGGCTGTATCCCTTGAGGCCCGGGACGTTGCCATATTTCGCGTTGATCAGATTCATCGCCTCGCCCTGCTCGGTAGCAAGGAAGAACTGCCCGTCGCTGGATGCCGATTGCCCTTGTCCCCAGAAGGCGGCCATGGGCAGGGCGGCGTGGGCCTCCACGATCATGGCGAGCGCCCGATCATAGGCGCTGCCTTCGACATGCCAGCGCGCGATCCGCAGCAATTCCCAGAAGCTGTGCGTGTTGGTCGCCGCCGCCATCTTGCGCAAACCGAGATTGACGCCTTCCGCCAGCAACACGTTCATCAGGCCGATCCGGTCGCTGCAGGGCGCGCCGGTGCGCAGATGCGTGAACGCCTCGGAAAATCCGGTTCGCTCATCGACTTCCAGCAACAGATCGGTGATCCTCGCGGGCGGGAGCTGTTGATAGAGATCGAGCACGAGATCCTCGGCCCCTTCGGGCGTGTCGGCCCTCAGCTTGTCGATGTGCAGCTTGCCGTTCTCGATGATGCCGCCTGGGATCGTGCCGGTTCGCGCCGCGCGGCCAAACTCCTTCAGCCGTGTATCCAGTCGAGCCCTGCGCTCGGCCAGCCATTCGCCGGGTCGCAGCGGCACGGCGAGCCGCGCGGTCTGCTCTATCGCCTGTGGCGGGACCAGAAGCTGCTTGAGGTCGCCATAGCGGCGCGATCCCGCCAACCATATGTCACCGGACCGGAAGGCGTCGCGGATGTGGAACAGCACCGCGATTTCCCAAAGCCGGTGGTCGCCGCTCGGCTCAGCGCGAAGATGACGATGCCATTTCGAGTTGGGACGTAGAAAATCCACCGGCGGATCGACCTTGATCCCGTTACGCAGCATCGCAACGGCCGCCAGAAGAGGCGTGGCGATCGGCGCCGCCTGCATGTCGAGCAGGCGCAGCATCCTGGGCGCGTAGAGGCGGAAACGGTGATAGCCGTCCAGCACACGGCTGAGCGGGTCGGCCGCGAGCACGTTGGTCAGCGCGGAGGCCGTGGCGACAAGGGTTCTGAACCGTTCCCAGCCAGGCCCGGTGGCGATTATCCCGTCCAGGGCCGTGCCATCGTCCTGCGCTCCAAGCAAAGCACCACCGATTTCGGCAAAGGACTTCAGCGTGTCCCGAACGGCCGCCTTTTCGTCGGCGATCCTGGTGTTGCAAAGGCGTTCGGAGGCCCGATAGAGACGGCCTACGATGCGATCGTGGGTCTCCACGATGACATCGGCCAGCGATGACCGCCATTCCAGGGTGCAGACAGCGAGGATCGCAAGCCGCCTGTCTTCGGGCAGATCACGCATACCGTCGGCGTAATAGCGCTCGCCCTGCCGGCGAAGCCGGGTCACACGATGCGCCGGCACGCCGTCCAGCAAATCCGCCGGAAGATCGAACCTTTGAAGATATTCCAGTCGATCCATCAGCCGGTTAGCGGCTGCTGAATTTGCGCCAACCTCGAACTGTCGCAGCCATACGAAGCGCGTGACGCGACCATCCACCGTATCCTCCAACAGGTGAGCCAAATTCTCGCTCAGGGTTGGCGTGATGCGATGGGCGATAAGATCCTCGATCCGGCGCTCGGCCTCAACCAGCGCATCGGCGCAAAGGCGCTCGATCGTCGAGGAGCCGGGAAGGATCGTGCGGGTGCGGCGACACTCCGCAACGAAGCGACGGGCAAGATCCTCATTCGATGTCGCCGCCTCGGCTTCCCGAGCGATCCATTCGCGCAAATCCCGTGCGCCCCGCCCCGAAAAGGAGCGATAGCCGTAGATTCGGCGAAGGTCCGCCAGATGCTCGTGCCGGGTCTCCTCGCGCGCGGCATAGAGGAGTAGATCGTCGCTGGTCAGGCCGAGCTGGGCCGCGATGAAATCCGATACCTGCGCCGGGATCAACTCGCCAGGAGCGAGCACCCGGCCCGGGTAGCGCAGGACGCACAGTTGCAGCGCGAAGCCAAAACGATTGTGGGCGCGCCGGCGCTGGCGGATATGCCCGAGATCCTCATCGCTGAGGGTATAGTGCCGCAGCAGCTCACCTTGATCGACCGGCAAGTGAAGCAGCGCCTCGCGCTGTCGATCGGTCAGGGTCACGCGACGCGGCATACATGCTCCTTATTCTTTCCGAGCTACGGTTTGAGATAGCTTGATTGAGATGCTGGTTAAGATACACAATAGCCCAATCTTATGTGCTCATGTTCGTCACCGCCTCAAACCTTCGTTTGTGATCCATGCTGATCGGCTACGCCCGCGTGTCCAAAGCCGACGGCTCGCAGTCGCTCGACCTGCAGCACGATGCCCTTCGCGCTGCCGGTGTCGAGCCAGGCAATATCTATGATGATCGTGCATCCGGTAGCCGTGATGATCGCCCCGGTCTTGCCGCCTGCCTGAAATCGTTGCGCGACGGCGATGTCCTCATCGTTTGGAAGCTCGACCGGCTCGGCCGAACGCTCACCCACCTGGTCAGCACGGTGCAGAATCTGTCGGATCGCGGTATCGGTCTGCGGGTGCTCACCGGCAAGGGCGCGCAGATCGACACCACGACGCCATCGGGCCGGATGGTGTTCGGCATTTTTGCCACACTGGCGGAGTTTGAGCGGGATATGATCCGCGAGCGCACCATGGCTGGCCTGGCCGCTGCCCGCGCGAGGGGACGCAAGGGTGGCCGCAAGTTCGCCCTCTCCAAGGCCCAGGTGCGGCTCGCTCAGGCTGCTATGGCCCAACGCGACACGTCCGTTTCCGACCTCTGCAAGGAACTCGGGATCGAGCGCGTCACTCTCTACCGCTATGTCGGTCCCAACGGGGAACTCCGGGATTACGGTCAGCGCGCGCTTGCTGCCAAAACGCGATGATGATGACGGGAGCCCCGATCAAACTTACCCAAGCGGACGCCGCAGACGTTGCAGACCTGTACAACCGTTGCAGCGACTATTTCCTGTTGCAGGACGGGGCCGCGCCCACGCTGGACGATGCTCGCGAGCTTTTCTCCGATGTGCCGCCCGAAAAGAGCGCCCACAATCAAGCTGTCCTGGGATGGAAGGGGCCTGGCGGCCTATATGCAATCGCGGCCATCCTCCGCGATTATCCGCGTGATGGCACATGGTATCTCGGCTTCATGATCGTAGATGCCGCACAGCGTGGTCGTGGCGTCGGACGCTCAATTTACTCGACGGTCGAAAGCTGGGCCGCTGCGAGAGGTGCCACAGAGATTCGGTTGGCCGTGCTGGAAGCGAATGAAGCGGCAGAGCGATTTTGGCGTTCTCTCGGCTTCATTGAGTATCGGCGCGTTGGGCCAGACACCTTCAAAATGCGTAGCCATCGCCGGATAGAACTGAGCCGTCGCCTTTCTGGCGCGACCGTAGAAGGCAGCAACAAGTAAGATCTCGCGCCGGCTATCTGGGCGAGCTTGGCGTAGGATTCCGCCCCCTCCCGCAAACGCCCCCTTCAGGCACAATCAGAAAGAAGAAAAACACCGCCTCTTGGGGCTTCGCCCCGCCGGCTCGCGGCCTTCGGCCGCCCCGGATCGCTTTAGCGATCCTCCCACCCGGCATCCCCATGATGAGCCGGCTTCGCCGGCACGCTTTTTGTTAGAAAGGGGATCGTTTAAACGCTGCGCCTCCATCGCAGCCACAGCGCCAGCAGCACCGTCGCAATTGGCTTTCCAGAAAAGCCAGGCGGATAGGACAGCGATCAATCCGAGAGGGCAGGGCAGGCGGAAATGTCGCCACAGGCGCGATTTCCGGGCCGCTGGGCCTCATTTCAGACGTTCGGCAAGGTCGGGGAGGGTTCGGCCGGCATGGCGCTCTACGGGCTTCCCAGGCGGCTGATTTTTTGGAAAGCTAGATCCTCGCGGGGTCAGAGGATCTAGCGCGTAGAATTTGAGCCGGTCCTAATGGCGCGTCCGCTTCTGTGGCGGCGGCGCTGCCATAAGCCCATCAAAGGCGGAGTCATCGCCCAATGCGTAGCGGCGCAGCGGATCATCCTCCGTCATGCGACCGGCCTGCACCTCGCGCCCGGTCACATACCGCAGCCGGTCCCGGTCCAGCACGCCATCGACAAGGCATTCCGCGCGCAGGAACATCCATATCTGGCCCTGGCGGTGTTGGGCGAAGGCTTCAACATTGCCGTTCGTCTCTTGGAGATGCACGGCCACCAGGTCGCAAACGAGATTGAATATCCGCATGAGGCCAAGCCGGCTTTCCTCATCGGTAATCGCCGCGTGCAGCTCCAACACTTCATCGCGGATCGCGGGGAGAGGGGCGGAACCGCTCTCTCCATAGGCCATGAGCCGGTCCCAAAGATCAATGACGCGCTGATCCATATCCTATCCTTCCGCCCTTGGCGGCGGTTCTGACACTATACAACAATCGGCCTATCCCCTTGCTCGATAGTCCGGTTCACGGTTTGTCGAATCTCCCGGCGAACTCGCGATCGGCATAGTAAGCGAGCTTGGTCGCGACGATCGGGCGTTGCCCCGCGAGGAACAACAATTCCAGATTGGCCGGCATGGTGCGGACCTCATCGGGCGTGAGTAGGGGCCGCGCGACATGCTGCGACCCGAACGATATGCCGGTTTCCTCCGCGTCGATCGCGCGGCTCATGGTCTCGAACACGACCGTCTCCTGGCCGAGCAGATCGGAGACGAGCTTGGCGCTGTCGTGATCGTTGACCCCGAATATCTGCAAGACGCCGGCGTTGGACAGGAAGGTGCCGGCGCGGCGCTCGTAGAGCGCGCGGAGCTGGTGAACGTCCTGCAAGATCGGCCAGAGCTGGATGCCGTAACCGGCCATCAGGCCCATAGCGCGCTCGACAGGTTCGAGGCGGCCGAGCGCGGCAAATTCATCGAGCAGGAACAGGACGGGGCGGGCAGGGGAGGCGGGTGCGCGCGCCAGATCGGTCAGCCCTTGCGCCAGCATCAGGCGCAGCCAGCGGGCATAGGTGGCGAGCCGATCGGGCGGCAGCACCAGATAAACGGTTGTGGGCTGCGCCTTCACATCGGCGAAGGTGAAATCCGAGCGGCCCAGCACGGCCGACATGCGCGGGGAATCGAGAAAATGGGTATGGCGCTGCGCGGCCGACAGCACGCCGGCTGCCTCGCGGTCGGACTTGCCCAGGTGGCGGTTGGCGGCACGCGCGATCAGGCCCCGCGCCTGCGTGCTGCGCGACATTTCCCGCAGCATCCGCTGGAAATTATCAGGGGCGAAGGTGAGGCAGTCGCGCAGGGCTTCCAGCGTGCGATCCTGGCCTTGCGCTTGCGGGTCACAGGCCACCCACAGGAGGATGCCGGCGATCAGCGCCTTGGCTTCCTCGTTCCAATGCGCCTCGCCGGCTTCGCCGGGAGCGTCATAGACCAGCGCATCGGCCAGAGTCATCGCGTCGTCGGCGAGATCGAGGCCGGCAGGGTCGAGGCGATCGAGCGGGTTGAACGCGGCCGAGGCGATGCCCGTCACCCCGAAGGGATCGAGGACATGGACCGGGCCGAACCTGGCGCGATGGCGGGCGGTGATGCGGGCGTTCTCGCCCTTGGGGTCGATGCAGATGACCGAACCGGGATAGTCGAGCAGATTGGGAATGATGGTCCCCACGCCCTTGCCGGTGCGCGTCGGCGCGATCGTCAGCAGATGGGAGGGGCCGGCGTAGCGCAGCAGCTTGCCCGACTTGCGATCACGACCGATCAGCAGGCCGTCGCCATTTTGGGCGAGGGGCTTTGTCTCGCGATCGGTGGCGAAACGGGCCGAGCCGTGCGTGTCGTCGCCGGCAGGACCGCCATAACGCAGGATCAGCGGTTGGAAGAGGGCGCGCAGCGTGACGAGGAAGATGACCAGGCCCGTCAGCATCATCACGATCTGGTAGATATTGGAATCGCGGGGCAGGCCGAGCAGCTTGCCGAGGATGAGCGGCACCCCAAGCCCCAGCACCAGGGCGGTGATGAGGAACAGCACCAGGACGCCGAACAGATGGCGGATGAGGGCGACCGGGCTGACCACAAGGGCGGTGATCGCCCATATCGGGTTGGTCCGCGCGATGCGCGCAAGGTTACGGATCGCGCGGCCGAGCTGGCGGAACCATTCCATCATCAGGACTCCCTCCCATCGTCATTTCCCAATATCCGGCGCGGATCACGGCCGATCGCGGGCCTCCCATGCGGCTTCGAGTTCTGCGAGGCTGGCGAAATAGTCCTGCGCCGGCGCGCTTGCGGGCAGGCTGTTGGCATGAGCGAGCGCGGCGGCGATGTATTCGCTTTCGGAGAGTTCGCCGGCGACGAACCGGACGCCCAGCGCCGCCATTCCCGGCGAGAGAGCGAAGCCCGACAGCTCGATATTGGTCCGCGCGAAATCGATCGCCTTCTGGCGTCGGGCGCGTTCGTCGTCCGATATGGGATGCTCATTCATCGGCGGGGCTTTTCTCGGGGGTGTCGTCGCCGGCGAGGTGTTCGGCGCAGATCGCGCCGGCGATCGTGTGGAGATGCTTCACGCGGTCAACGAGCCAGGCCAGTTCGTCGGCGGTGATTTCATAGGCATGGGAATAGCGGGCCTCGACATAGGCGCGCTGCAACTGCGCGAAATGGCGGCGGGCGGCGCGGGTATCGCGCGGCCAGGCTTCGATCAGCCGGGGATCGAGATTTTCGGCGAGCGAGCGCAGGATGCCGAGACGGTGCGATTTGGGCGCGTAGAGCGTCAGGACGAGCAGCACGGCGTTATAGACCCGCTCGACGGCCTGGTGGAGCATGAACGCGGCATCGCGCGGCACGCCATCGGCAATGCTGTCCCGGGCGAGCTTGAGCGCGTGCGCGGCGAGCGGGAACCAGTGGTCGCGATGGCGCAGGGCTTCGGCGTGGCGTTCCTGCGCGTCGAGCTGGCGCGGCACGGCGAGGGCTTGCCCTGGCGCTTCGTAGAGGGCGATGCCGTCGCGGGCTATGTCGGCGAAGAAGGGACGGCCGCGCGCGAGCTGGTCGTTCACGTCCATCAGCGAATGCACGATGAAATTGACGGGTGTGGCGAGGTGCCTGGTGACGGTCAGCTCGCGCACCAGATGATCGTCGGCGACCGCCCACCATGTTTGCAGATCGGTGAAGGTGTCGGCGTTGACGACGACGAGCAGGTCATAATCGGAAATGTAACCGCTGGCGCGATCCTCGACCCAATCGCCGCGTGCGTAGGAGCCGAACAGGATCAGCTTGAGGATGCGGCCGCCCTTGCGCTTGTCCGAGAGCTTGGTTTTGACGGCATCCTCAAATTCATCGAACAGGACGCGGGCGACCCGTTCCAGCTCGCGGCGCTTGACGGCGGGCAGATGGTCGAGGCCGGTCCGCATCGTCATCCGATCGTCGCCGGCGAGATCGCCAGCGTCGGGTCGGCGTCGGGATGATCGAGGAGCTTGAGGACGATCGCGGTGGCGAGGGGAGGGGGCACGGATTCCTCGCGGAGCATGTCGAACAGGGCGTGTTCAGCCAAGTCGAGGTCCATGCCTTCGATCGCGAGATTGGCGCGTGCGTCGGCATCGTCCTCGCGCCATAGCGCGACTTCGGCCGGGGTGCCGCGCGTGAAATCGAGCGCGCGGACCTGGGCGCGGATCGCTTCGACATCGAGCCTGTTCATGGTGCGTCTCTCCCTTCCGCTTCCGCGTCGAACGCGCGCTTGCCGCGCCGCTTCCAGAGCATGAGCCGGTCGCGGTCCTCGCGCGCCTTGGCGGCCAGTTCGAGCAGCGCGCCGTAGAGGGTGGCGCGATCGTCGTCGGCCAGCTCGACCAAGCCGGCTTTCTGGACCAGGCCGCCCAGCTCTATGAGGTGGCGGGTGCGTTCGCGGCGAGCCACGGCCCATTCCCTCGTATCGGTGCGGCGCTGTGCGGCTTCAACCCTGCGTCTCGCCTGCGCCAGTTTTGCTTCCGCCTCCCGCGTTGCCGCCAGTGCTTCGGCCAGCCTTTCGGCCGCGTCCTTGAAAGAAGGCGGACCCCTTCGCGCGCCACGCCTCCTTTTCGTCGGCGCTGGCAGATTCGACGGCGGCGAGCAGCACCCCGGCCAGCACATCGAGATCGAGCGCATCGGCCCCGGTGGATGTGACCAGCTCGCCTAGCTGCTGGACCTTCTTCGCCTTGAGGGCGCGGGCCTTGTCGCCCAGCGCCTTCAACTCGGCGTCATAGTCGCGGACCTTACGCATATTCTCTCCCTCGCGCCCATGATCGGGAGTGGCAGCGTAGCACGGTCGCGGTGACAGGACAGCAGCTCCGGATAAAAAATGCGGCAAAGTCAATCATGCGAACGGCAGAGAGTGTGAGTGCGCGCTTATACGTCGTTGCCGACGTGCGCTAAGAAAGGCAGTATAGCGGCCGTCATGGCGATCTACCATTTCTCGGCCAAGGTCATCAGTCGCGCCAACGGATCGAGCGCCGTTGCCAGCGCGGCCTATCGTGCGGCGGAACGGCTGCACGACGACCGGCTAGGACGCGACCATGATTTCTCGAACAAGGCCGGCGTCGTCCATTCGGAAATCATGTTACCCGAAGGTACACCGGAGCGTTTAAACGATCGCGCGACCCTATGGAACGAGGTCGAGGCGGGCGAGAAACGCAAGGACGCGCAGCTCGCCCGCGAAGTCGAGTTCTCGATTCCGCGCGAGCTGGACCAGAAAGAGGGCATCCGGCTCGCCCGCGATTTTGTCGAAAAGCAGTTTGTCGAGCGCGGCATGGTCGCGGACATGAACGTGCATTGGGACTTGGGAAAGGACGGGCAATCCAAGCCACACGCGCATGTCATGCTGTCGATGCGCGAGGTAGGGCTGGAGGGCTTCGGCCAGAAGGTGCGCGAGTGGAACAGCACGGCGCTGTTGCAGGAGTGGCGCGAGGCGTGGGCCGATCATGTGAACGAGCGCCTCGCCGAACTGGATATAGACGCGCGCATAGATCATCGCAGCTATGAGGCGCAGGGGATCGAGCTTGAGCCGCAGCACAAGATCGGGCCGGCGGCGTCGCGTATGCCCGAACAGGGGCTTGAGGCCGAGCGGGTCGAGGACCATGCCCGGATCGCGCGGGAGAATGGCGAGAAGATCATCGCCAATCCGCAAATCGCGCTCGACGCGATCACGCGCCAACAGGCGACGTTCACGCGGCGCGACCTGGCGCAGTTCGCGTTCCGGCATAGCGACGGCAAGGACCAGTTCGATCAGGTGATGAGCGCGGTGCGGACCTCGCCCGAGCTGGTAGCGCTGGGGAAGGACGGACGCGGCGAGGACCGGTTCACGTCGCGCGAGATGATCGACACCGAGCAGCGGTTGGAGCGCGCCGGCTACGGCCTAGCGGATCGGGCCGGGCATGGTCTCCCGGCGGCGTCTAAAATGGGGGGGCGAGACACCGCCGAGAGGGTTGGCCTTGCGCTGGGAAGCCAGCAGAAGGACGCGCTCGCGCATATCACCGGCAAGAACGACTTGGCAATTGTCGTCGGCTATGCCGGCACCGGCAAATCGACCATGCTGGGCGTTGCGCGCGACGAATGGGAGCGGGCGGGCTATCAGGTGCGCGGTGCGGCCTTGTCGGGGATCGCGGCCGAGGGGCTTGAGGGCGGTTCCGGTATCGCCTCGCGCACGATCGCCAGCATGGAATATCAGTGGGAGCAGGGCCGCGAGCTGCTAGGTCCGCGCGACGTGCTGGTGATTGACGAGGCCGGCATGATCGGCACGCGCCAGATGGAGCGGGTGCTGTCCGAGGCCGAACGGGCAGGGGCCAAGGTGATCCTTGTCGGCGACGCCGAGCAGTTGCAGGCGATCGAGGCTGGCGCTGCGTTCCGATCGCTGGCCGAGCGCTACGGCGCGGCCGAGATCAGCGATGTTCGCCGGCAGCATGAGGACTGGCAGAAAGACGCCACGCGGGCGCTCGCAACAGGCCGCACCGGCGAGGCGATCCATGCCTATGCCGAGCATGGCATGGTCCACGCGGCCGAGACGCGCGAGGCTGCGCGGGAAAGCCTTGTGGAGGGCTGGGATCGCGCTCGCATCGCCGATCCCGACAAGACGCGGATCATCCTCACCCATACCAATGCCGAGGTGCGCGACCTGAACCTGGCTGCGCGCGATCGGCTGCGCGACGCCGGCGAGCTGGGCCAGGACGTGCGCGTGTCGGCCGAGCGGGGCGCGCGGGAGTTCGCGACCGGCGACCGCATCATGTTCCTCAAGAACGATCGCGGCCTTGGGGTGAAGAACGGCACGCTGGGCAAGGTCGAGCGCGTGTCGCCCGACAGCATGGCGGTGAAGTTGGACGATGGCCGTCAAGTCGCGTTCGACCTGAAAGATTATGCCCATGTCGATCATGGCTATGCGGCGACCATCCACAAATCGCAGGGCGTGACGGTCGATCGGGCGCATGTGCTGGCGACCCCCGGCATGGACCGCCATTCGGCCTATGTGGCGCTGTCCCGGCATCGCGACGGGGTGCAGCTCCATTACGGCCGCGATGACTTCGCCGACGATCGCCGGCTTGTCCGCACGCTGTCGCGCGAGCGGGCGAAGGATATGGCGTCCGACTATCCGATGTATCGGGATCGCGATGCCGAGGCGCAATCCTTCGCCGATCGGCGCGGGCTGTCGGGTGAGATCCGCGTTGCGGATGCACCCGAGCGGAAGGGCGTGGAGATCCTCGCGCCCCGCGCGGGAACTTCACGCCAGATGGGCGAGGATTCCCGCACGCCCGATATTGGCGGCGACCGCGGTGCCGGCGAGGCGAAGGCCGCGGCCGAGCGTCAGTCGCGGCGCGGTATGTTCGACGGCTTGAAGCTGTCGGCCGCGCCGGTGAAGGCGGCCGAGCCAGCACAGGGTGCGAAGGAAAAGCCGGCTCCCAAGCGGGGCATGTTTGACGGGCTGAAACTGCCCCAGCGCACGCCGACGCCGGAGCCGGCGAAGGAATTGCCCGCGCGGGCCGAGCAGGGCCAGGATCGCGATTTCCGGCGCGCGGTCGAGCGGGCCTCGCGTTCGGCGGAGGCGGTGTTGCAGGCGCGGGCGTCGGGCGGGCCGGTGCTGGAACATCAGAAGGTCGCGCTCGAGCGCGCGGTTCAGGCGCTCGACACGCTCCGGCCGCGAGCTTCGGACGATATGGCCGAGGCGATGAAGCGCGATTCCGGCTTGCTGCGCGAGGCGGCGGCGGGGCGCAGCGGCCCGATGATCGAGGCGATACGCCAAGAGGCGCGCGTGCGGGCCGATCCGAACTTGCGCGCCGATCGGTTCGTGGAACGCTGGCAACAGCTCTCCCAGGATCGCGACCGGCTTTATCGCGCCGGCGACATGGCGGGCCGCAAGACGCTCGGGCAGGAGATGGCGGGCATGGCGAAAAGCCTTGAGCGCGATCCCCAGGTGGAATCGATCCTGCGCGGTCGCACCCGCGAGCTGGGGCTTGAGATCGGAATGAGTCCGGGCCGCGAGCTTGGGCGCGAGCTGTCGCGGGGGTTGGGGATCAGTCACGATCGCGGATTGAGCCGATAGGGAGAGGATGATGGACGAGGATGAATATCGCGAACCCGATGCTGGTGACGATCCGGCGCTGGCGTTCGCGCGGGTCGAGGATCGGTTGGCGTCGGTGCATGGCGAGGTCGGGTTGCTGCGCGCCGCGATCGCGGGGCTGGCTGCTACGCGCGAGTCCATCGAGATACCCGATTACGAGCCGACGCTGGCCCGCACCGAAAAGGTGCTGGGGGTGCTGGTGCAGCAGATCGACCCCATCGCCAAAAGTCCTCTCCTGTCGATGACGCCTCACAACATGGCGGGCGAGATCGTATCGGCGGCGCTCCATGCCCGTCGCGAGGATCAACGGCTGATCGCCGAAGCCCGGACAGGACTGGACCAGGCCGCGCGCGAGGTCGGCAACCGGCTCGCATCCGCACGGCGCGGCGATGTGCAAAACCGCTGGCTGATCGGGACCGGGCTGGGGGGCGCGGCGCTGGGGATGCTGCTCTATGCGGCGCTCGCCGGCCCGGTCGCGCGGATGATGCCGGCGAGTTGGCACTGGCCCGAGCGGCGGGCGATGCACGCGCTTGGCGAACCGACGATGTGGGATGCGGGGCAACGGTTGATGCAGACCGCCGCGCCCGAGAGCTGGGCGTTGATCGTCGCGGCCTCGCCGCTCGTCGATGGCAACCGCGAGGCGGTGCAGAAATGCCGCGAGCAGGCTGACAAGGCGAAAAAGCCGGTGCGCTGCACGATCGAGGTCAGGCCCGATGGCGGAAGGTGATACCGGCATGAACTCTGCGAGAGAAAGACTGTGGCGTCGCCTCAAGATTATCGCACGAGAGCAACGCCTATACGTAACCGGCGGGTGCGCCGGTTATAATCGAGCAGATTTTCACCATAGCCGTAGAAGGACTGGGCGAAGAGATAGAGATCGGGACCACCGCCGAGGAGACGGGGCAACGGATAGGACAGGTCGGCATTGACAGCCCCTTTGCCCGAACCGAAGTTGAAACGGGTGGAGGTGGAGAGGCGCAGTCCATTATCCTCTCCGACCTCCATGAACAATCCGGCATGTCCGCGATAATGGACGATATCCGGATTGTCGGATTTGTTACCGACATACAGGGAAAGCCTGGGGGCGAATGTTAGCCTGTAATCGCCGGCGATCGGAAGGGTTGCCATTGGAGCGATGTAGATGCTGTTGATGCTGCGCGACTGGGGACCGTCCCGCCCGTTGGACTCATGACGAATACCCGCCTGCACGGTCATGGCGATGTCGCCGGTAAGGCCAACTGTCGGTGTGATGTAGATAAGTTCGGGCTGGAAATCGATGTTGCGGAACGGGGAGGATTTGCTTTCAAGGTCCCAGAACATTCTCTGGGTGTAGGCGAGGTACAGCCCGTCTCGCCAATTGGAAGACGTCTGGCTGTTCGCCGAGGCTCCGAACAGGCGATATTTGAAGCTCAGTTGAATGCGAGCTTCGCTGTCGGTGCCTGGCCCGTAAACGGCATAGATGGGTTCATACAGGTCGAGATTGTCCACAAAGGCGTTGCCGGCTTTTCTGTCGGTAGGTGGCGGTGGAAGAATCGGTGCATTCGGATTCGAGCGATTTTCGGCCTCATGCGTAGCGGTCTTCACAATGGGCGCAAGCACCACCTCCTGAGTTGACCAGGCAGGAATGGAGACCATGGCTCTGACGAGGGGTTCATTTGCGGGCAGGCGATAATGGGCCTGCCCAAATCCATGCGCGTCGATGGCAAGATGCGGCTCTGTATCGTTAGCGCGCGCCAACAGGAGCGTGCGTTCACGATTCTCCTGCCGGACTTTCGCTTCGATCCTGTCCGGCAGGGCGAGGATTTCTTGTCTGTCAGTCCGGTTCAGAAAGCGCAGTGCAACGACCTGTTCGCCACTGGCATCGGTTTCTACCTGGCCGGTCAGTAGAACTTCCATGTCGGGCGGTGAAGCCCACACGGTGCCGGGAAGAACAAGCCAGAATGCACCGAGGATCAGGCAGCTTCGTTGGTGAAGGCGGCCCATGTCAGGCCAGGCGCTCGCGCCGGCGCACCGAGGTGTCGAGGGTATCGGCAAGCCACAGCAGGCTACCGCGAACCGGTCCATAAATTCGCGCCTGATGCCGCCGATAGAGCAGCGCATGCCCAAGCTGCGCCATGCGCCCGTGCAGGAACCCACCCCGGAACAACCCGAAGCGGCCAAGCGTCCCATAAGCGTCATAACCGCCGAGCGACACCAATGACCCGAAGTCATGGTAGCGAAATGGCGGCACGGGCTTTCCTTCCAATATTGTAGGCAAAGTGCGGCCAAGATAAACGCTCTGCTGATAGGCTGCTTGGGCCGTGGTCGGCAATGGACTCTCGCGGTCCGGAAGCATGACACTCGCACAGTCGCCCAGCGCGAAGATATCGGGGTCATTGGGTGTCGCCAAATTCGGGTTTACGATGACCTGCCCGAGCCTGCTGTGGTCCAGGCCATCTATCGCAGCGACAAACTCGGGCGCACGCACCCCGGCCGCCCAGAGTTTGATGGATGCCTCGATCCTGCGTCCATCGGCAAGCTGGAACCCATCGGCATCGCCCGCCAGAACGCGCGCCTGCGTCAACACCTCGATGCCCAGCGACTCCAGGACCGTGTGCGCGGCATGCGCTACGCGCTCGGGAAAGGGGCCGAGAATGCGCGGCTGAGATTCGATAAGGTATATTTTCAGCCCGCTTCGCGCTCCCGAAGCGCCATGCTGTTCCAGCACATCGGCCAGCCGCACCAGTTCGGAGGCAAGCTCTACCCCGGTCGCGCCAGCCCCAACGATAGCAATCGAAAGATGGTCGTTCGAGGCGATCGCCTGAAGCATTGCGACACGCAGCCGCTCGCTGAAGGCAATGGCTTCGCGCCGGCAATCGATCGTCATGCAATGCTCTACGACGCCGGGTGTGCCGAAGTCGTTGGCTCGGCTTCCCGCAGCCAGCACCAGCTTGTCATAGGGCAGGCTGCGCGCGGGGAGAATCTCCGCCCCATCGACGACGAGCGGCGCCAGAAGGACTTGCTTCGCTGCGCGGTCGACGGCCATCACTTCGCCCATCTCGAAACGGAAGCCACGCTGCTGAGCCTGAACCAGATAGGCGGTCTGGTTGGCGCCGGTGTCGGCCGTTCCGGCCGCGATCGTATGGAGCATGGGCTTCCAGACATGGGCCGGCTCACGATCTATGAGGCGTATGTCAAGGCCCAGCCGCTTCGCCGGGGCGCCCGCCAGTTGGCCCGCAAGGTCGAGTCCGGCCACACCGCCACCGACGATCAGGATGTTTTTGCGCGGGCTCATCGTTTCAATCCTTCTGACCTGGCCGGCAGCAATGATCGCCGCCGGGCGCTTCAGTGCATGTGTGCGCCGCCATTGATATCCAGCGTGGTTCCAGTGATGTAGGACGCCTGCGGCGATGCCAGGAACACGACGCCAAAGCCGACTTCCTCGGGCGTCCCCAAACGGTTGAGCAATGCAGATCGCGCGGTTTGTGCCCTGAATTCTTCGCTCGTATTGCGGTAGAATTCCGGTGTTCCGACCACGCCTGGAGCGATGGTGTTGACGGTGATGTTGGCGTGAGCCAGATCGTAGGCGACCTGACGGGTGAGGCCGATCAGCGCGGCCTTTGACGCCACATAGGCGGGGTTGGCCGGGCTTACCGCAAGCTGGCCGGTTCCCGAGGTCATCGTTATGATCCGGCTGTGCTCAAGAGGGCGGGCCAGACGCAACTGGGCAAATTTGCGAATACAGAAGAAAACCCCGCTGAGGTTCAGAGCGATACCCCGGTTCCAGTCCTCGGTGGCCGTCGTCGCAATATTGGGATGAGGATTATCCGGGTTCACGGGAGCGCCGCCGGACGCCACCACCAGCACGCTGGCCGGCCCATCCGCCTCGATGCTATCGAATGCGGCATCCACCGCCCTATCTTTTGTGACATCGAACACGCTTACGTCGTGGCCCTCGCCCGCCAAAGTGCGCAAGACTTCACGGGCTCGGTCTTCATTATAGTCTGCAACGACGACGCGATACCCTTCCAGCGCCATGCGCCGGCATATGTCACTGCCGATCCCGCCGGCGGCGCCCACAACAATGGCTCTGCGCCGTTCCATCGGCACGGTTTCGGAAATATTCATCACAGGCTCCTTGATTTCATTCATTGCGGGGAACGGGTCCAGCGCGGCGAGAGGCGTTTGCGAGGCTGGTTCTCGGTGAGGACGCGAACGAGATTGAGCCAGTCATTGACCTGGACAGCGGCGGTGGTCTCGGTGAGACGATAGTGTTCGATCATCCGGTTGAGCAACTCGTCGATATCGTGGATCACGAGATTGCGCGCGGCATTCAGGTCATCGCGGTTGTCCGGATCGAATGGCGTTTGAGGCTCCCACCGATCCTGCATCGCCGTGCGAAAGCGCTGCCATTGCGCGTTGAGCAGGGATCGGGGCCGATTTTCCGCTGTCCATCGGGTGATGGCCTGTTCGGCCTTCCGATCACCAAGGGCAAACTCGTCGCGGACAAGAATGCCGATATCATGAAGATCGCCCCGCATCGCGCGATCATAGTTGTCGAGGCGGTCCACCCAAAGATCATGGATGCGGGCGGAGATTACTTCCCAGTCCGCGATGCATTCATCGGCCATCTTCAATGTCCTGTTGCGCGAGAGCGGCGAGCTCGGACAGCCTGTCCGCGCCCAAATGATCTCGCAGGGCGAGCAAGGCCTTGAGACGCTGGCGCGTTCGAATAAGATGCGTCTTGTCGAGCCGGTCGCCGGTTATTCCGGTCAGGATACCCATTTGTGTGTCGGCCAGAACGATGGCGAGGAACATGTCCGCCAGAAAATCCGACGCGGCTTCGTCACGGCAGAACGAGGCACCAGTCTGTTCACGGAACATACGGCGCATCCATGCCTGGATCCTGGGTACGATCTGGCGATAGATTTCCCCGATACCCGGATAATGCTGCCGCTCGGCAATCACCATCCGCAACAGATCGATCGTTTCCTCGCTGGTGGCGACGGCGATCAACCGTTCCGCCATGGCATCGAGATCGCCGCTGGCGGCGGGCGCGATGGTTTCGGTGACGGCCTGCGCGAAGCGCTCGGCCTCTTCCTCGACAATCGCCTCGAAAAGAGCGAGCTTGCCGTCGAAATGGCCATAGAGCGTTCCGCGCGACCCACCGGTGCGAGCCATGATGTCGTCGATGGTGGCTGCGGCGAATCCCTTTTCGTGAAAGACCGAGCGGGCTGCGGCGATAAGCAGGCGCCGCCGCTCTTCCTTCCGCTCCGCACGCCTGGAGCTTTGCGCGACCGGACGGATCGCCGCTCCCTCCTTATTCGACATAGGTTTCTTCCATTTCACAAACCGAATTCCTCCTGGCCCCTGTCAGTGACCCGCGTTGGTATCGATCGGTCCCTTGGGCTTGGGCGCAAGCCAGATGAGGGCGGCAGCGACGGCGAAGCACATTACAATCGCCGCGAACGTATTGAGGGTTGCCAGCATGACGCTTTGCCCTTCGACGATATTGGTCAGCATGACCCTCGCCGATTCCGGGGATGCGCCGCCCGCGATCATGCCATCCAGGGTCGATTGTCCCGGCTCTGTTGCAAAGATTGGCGGCAGTCAGAGGTAGGCTGTCGCTCTGCGCCGATCAGGCGGCTGCTGCGAAATGGTGGTTGAGCATGCCCATGGCCTCCGTCAGCGCCGAGGGCCCAATGCCAAAAGCTCTCTCCACAAGGCGCACCTCGCCCCTGATGCCGGGCTGCAGGCACCAGGGGCGAGCCTGTCCTTTGCGCAGGGCTCGCATGACTTCGAATCCCTTGATCGTGGCATAGGCCGTGGGGATCGATTTGAAACCGCGCACCGGCTTGATCAGTATCTTGAGCTTTCCGTGATCGGCCTCGATCACGTTATTGAGATACTTCACCTGCCGGTGGGCCGTCTCCCGGTCCAGCTTTCCTTCGCGCTTCAATTCGGTGATCGCTGCACCATAGCTCGGCGCTTTGTCGGTATTGAGCGTGGCAGGCTTTTCCCAGTGCTTCAGGCCTCGCAGGGCCTTGTCCAGGAACCGCTTCGCTGCCTTGGCGCTGCGGGTCGGCGACAGGTAGAAATCGATCGTGTCGCCCCGCTTGTCGACTGCCCGGTACAGGTAGGTCCACTTGCCCCGCACCTTGACGTAGGTTTCATCCAGGCGCCAGCTCGGATCAAAGCCACGCCGCCAGAACCAGCGCAGCCGCTTCTCCATCTCCGGGGCGTAGCACTGGACCCAGCGATAGATCGTCGTATGGTCGACCGAAATGCCGCGTTCCGCCAGCATTTCCTCAAGGTCGCGATAGCTGATCGGATAGCGACAATACCAGCGCACCGCCCACAGGATCACATCACCCTGGAAATGGCGCCACTTGAAATCCGTCATCGTTCCGTCCGTCCAATCTCCGCCAAGCATGCTCAAGCTTCACGATTTTTGCAACAGAGCCGACAGGCTCGCCCCTGGTGCCTGCAGCCCGGCATCAGGGGCGAGGTGCGCCTTGTGGAGAGAGCTTTTGGCATTGGGCCCTCGGCGCTGACGGAGGCCATGGGCATGCTCAACCACCATTTCGCAGCAGCCGCCTGATCGGCGCAGAGCGACAGCCTACCTCTGACTGCCGCCAATCTTTGCAACAGAGCCTTTTTTGTTACGCGTACTTCGAGAAGTGTTTGATCCATATAAGAAATCCATGCTCGTCCTGGATTCGAGCGCTGTTGAATGGTCTCGGCCCTGCCGGACGACGCGTTCAGGGCATGGACCGCGTCGCTTGCGGACGGCGCGGTGGTTGCCTTTAGGCGTTGCTCAGGAGATGGATGACATTCTCGCTCGGCGGATGGCCGGGCCACTGGATGATCGCATCCTTGACGGAGGGCCGCGCGAAGAGCCGATTGGCATAGGCCTCGACACGGGGCTTGCCTGCACCGTCTTTCCAGAAACCCGAATAGCCGAGCCAGAGGAAGCGGTAGAGACTGACGGCCCAGAACAGGTCGGCGAGCGTGAAGCGGTCGCCGAACAGCCAAGGTCCGGTGGACGCCCCGAGGTCGCGATCGAGATCGGTAACCAGCTGCTCCGCCTTCGAGATGGCGGTCCGCATTTGCGGCTCGTTGATGACGAACGAGGCGGCGGCTTCCTCCTTCACAATCTTGTGTTGGTAGGCTTCGAGGAGAAGCGGGTCGCCGTCCGCGAGCGGGATATTGCGGCGCACGGCGTCGATCTTGTGTGCGTGGATGCCGGGCATGACCGCCTGCATGCTTTCGGGCCGACGATCACCGTCCGGATCGGCGCCGTAGAGCAGGGCTACATGGGGCGTCGTGTCAGCGAGCTGGACCTGCTTGAGCACAGCCTCCCGTATGTCGGCGGGCAGAAGATCGGTACCGCCGGACAAGGCGTCGCAGAGGTAGAGGCAGATTGCCTTGGAATCGGCGAGGATCCGGCCGGTCTCATGGTCGACGAGGGTCGGTACGACGAGCGGGTCGAACCCTTCGGAATCAACAGACGACTGCCCAGTGAACGAGCTGACAGGACGGTGCTTGGCTGCGGCTTCCGATCGCAACCGCAGCCGGACATATTGCGGACAATAATTCTCACTCTGCGGGGGAAGGATCGTCAACTCGTTGGAGCCGAAGGTCACGCCCTTCTCCATTAGGGTGCCGCGCACCTTTTGCGAGCAGACTGAGAACACGAAGTGGAACAGTTCGAACCGCGGTTCGACCGTCGCTTCGCGGCGAAGGAGGCTCGGTGACTGTCGATCCGGGCTAATCAGAGTCGATTGCTCAGGCTTGATAACCTCTTCACGGACTTTCCTCGCCAGGGTTTCTGTATCAGCGCTCATATTTTTATGATCCTTTTGCCTGGAACTGAGACGTTCGGGGATTTTTGCGGGCTAAATCGTCATGTAGAATGAGTGTGTTCCGCCGGCGGCCGGATGGCTGGTGAACTTTCCCGGCGCTCCTGCCCCACGCAGCGCGCAAGGCCGGTAAGCAGCGGCAGTGCAACATAGGTCGCGGCGGGCACGACAAGCCCCACGACCAAGAAGGAGCGCAGCAAAACGGGAAGATGGGCAATGGTGTCGCCCAAGAGAATGTTGACGAGGGCCACTAGCGGCGCGAGCGTGGTGATCAGCAGCAACACTCTGAGATGGCGTGTGCGGAGCGAAGGTTGGGGCGCAGCGCTCACCCCTTCCTTATTCAGACTTTGATGCGCTGCGTCTTGTCTCTCGACGTTCGCCCCTTGCCAGGGGTATCGCCGATCGAACCCGCCCATCCGCCATTCAAGAATGTCGATGCTTTGACGTGCCCCGGACACGGTCATGGGGTCTTCGGCGATGAAGGCCCGGGCTGCGTTCCAATCGTCGACATCAACGAGATATGTCGATCCGACCAAATCGCCGCCTTCGGCGAAGGTGGTCCCCACTGCCAAAATGCTTGCGGTGTGCGACGCAAGATAGGCGCGGTGTGCCGGTATGGCTGCTGTGCGCTCTGCCAGCTTTTCAGGCGAGATGGTGGTTATGACGGAGAACAGCATGGGACGTTCAATCCGTCAGACTTGGCGTGCTTTGCGGCACGAGCGGCTGATGTCGCGGCCCGCGCGTAGGGACCGGCGGGTTCAGCTCGAAGCGTGCGATCAGGGTGTCTCGCAACAACGCGATCTCGTCCGCCCCAATTCCATGGTCCTTGATCGGTTGAATATACTCGCCGACATCAGCACCAGAGAGTCTAAAGCGCTCAGCTGTCTCCCGCACATGCTCTGCCTTGACCCAATCGTCGTTCAGACCACCTGTGAATATCGCCTTGAGACCGGTAAACCGAGGCTCAACTGGCGCGGTTGGGAGCTCAAAACCCGGGAGGCTTCCGGTCAGCGAGCCCAGGAACCCCATTTTCGCAGCGCCGCACCACATGAAGTGACTGGCGAGGCAGGCACCCTGGCTGAAGCCGACTATGCCCTGACGGTCTAGCGCGACCCAGGCTGCTTCCAGCCGCGAGGAGATCTCAGCCAAGGCGGTGCAGGCGTCAGCCACAGACCTGTCGCCGTCTGGATCGAACCCGTCATATTTGGGCGAGTACCACGCCCCGGCGGGCGCTTGCAGGGCAAGCCAGGCGACAGAGGGCAGATCGAGCTGTCTCGCAAGTTCCAGCATCGCTTGCGCACGCTGGCCACGGCCGTGCAGAAGAATGATCGCAGCATTTGCCTGTTCGACAGGCGGGCCGGTCACGATTGTCCCATAGGGTCCTTCAGGGGAAAACGTCATCGCGGCGCTCCAGCAATATGGCGGCATAGCCGGTCCGCAAAGGCGACAGGATGCTGCATCGCGACCTGGTGCGCGGCACCCGTCACAACTTCGAATGCGGCACCTGGAATGAGAGCGGCGGTCGCGCGGACCGCCTCCGGTGGCACGGCGGCATCGTTCGCACCGGCTATGACGAGCGTTGGCGTTTCGACCTGCGGAAGAAGGCTTCTCGCGTCATGGCCCTTGATCGCTGCGACAGCGCCGGTGAATCCGGCAACTGTCGTGGCCAAGATCATCGACTCAGCAAGATCCAGCAGACCTTGGTCGACCGCTCCGGAAAACCATGCCGGATACACGATCGGCACCTGCGTAATGAGCCCGCCGCTGCGCACTGCGGCCACCCGCTTGTCCCAGATCGGCCAAGCTGGCTCTGGAACGAGAGAACCTGCTGCCACGAGTGTCAGCGAGATAAGCCGGTGTCCCGCCGTGGCGCCAAGATATTGCGCGACCATCGACCCGACCGACGTGCCAACAAGATGAACTCTTGCAAACGCGAGGTTATCCATTACATTAAGCACGTCGGCCGCCAGTTCGGCTAGACTGTAGTCGCCGGCACTCGGCGAACTCGTTCCATGACCCCGCAGGTCCATCGTGATCGCATATACCCCTGAAGGTAAACGACCGGCCACGTCATTCCAGGACCGCCAGTCGGCCAGCAGGGAAGAAAGGAGCAGGATCGGCTCACCGCTCGGCAAGCCAGTGGTATGAACACCGATCCGCGCACCATTTCGGCTATTGACTGCCCGATGTCGCCACATTCTCTTCACCCAGCCTGCGGAGTCATCCTTGCGATCAAATGACGATCGGATCGTTCATCGTCCGGAGGAGCTCGTCCTTTACACCTTCGAGCTGCGGCGCGACCTTGACCTCGCTGCCGAGCTTCTCGGGGCTCTCGTCATGGGTGAAACCAAGCGTGACCGAGGCTTCGAACAACACGCCGCCCGGCGTACGAACGTAGATCGATTCGAAGTAGCCGCGGTGCTTGCGATCTGAGAAATCGGTGTAGCCGAGGCCTTCCACGTCAAATTTGAGCGCGGCCTGCACGTCGAGGTCGGCGACTTCAAACGCGGCGTGATGAACTTGGCCTTCGCCAAGCGCCCAGGTGCCGGGCCTTTCGTCCTCATCGATATAGACGTCTAGCACCTTGGCCGCACCGCCATTGCCGAAAGCGTAGCGCTGGTAATTGCCGTCGCGTCCCTGGGGCTTCAGGTTCCAGGCATTGCGCATGAAGGAGTCCATCTCCTCATTGCGATTTAGGGTGGCCGTCCAGCTGTGAAAGCCCCGCAGCGCGACCTCCTTGGGCACATAGGGAGAGTCCCAGGGCTCGAACTGGCCGTCCGTGTCCTGCTCGATGATTTCGAAGCCGACACCGCAGTCGGGGTGCTCGAACGACAGATATTTCTGCCCGAACCGCTCACGCACTTCCGAGACGGTCACAGCGCGCTTTATGAGATGCTCCTGCCACCAGGAAAGCGTACCGACGGGTGCGTTATAGGAAACCGCCGATATCTGCCCTGCACCACGCTTTCCGGTGTAGCCAGCCTGGCGAACGGGGAAAGTGGTGTACAGCGTGCCCGGTTCGCCAAGCTCATTGCCGAAATACAGATGATAGACCGGCCGTGCGCCGTCGTAGAACATCGTCTTCTTGACGAGCCGCTGTCCCAGCGTCTTGACGAGAAGATCCACGTCGCCTTGCGCGGATCCGGTCGCGACGGTGATGTGATGAAGTCCTTCGACGCGTTCGGGCAGTTGCATCATGATCGCTCTCCACTATTTTCTGCGATTGCGGATCGTCTCTTCAAACCTGCACAACGATCGCTGCTGCAGCCTGTTTGAGGGATCAGGGAGTATTTGACAATTGGCGGACCTTCATAGATACAATTCAGATTGTGAATATAGATGACCTGGATTTTCGGCACTTGGTGCTTTTGGATGCGCTGTTAAAGCGGCACAGCGTCAGCGCCGCTGCACGAGAACTCGACCTACCGCAGCCCACCGCCAGCCATGGGCTGGCGCGCCTGCGCAAAGCATTGGGCGACCCGCTTCTCGTCCGGGCGCGCGACGGCATGGAGCCGACACCACGTGCCGAGGCGATCGCCGGGGTTGTTCAGCAACTGCTGGAACTGCGTCGCGACCTGGCTGAAGGCGGGCAGACATTCTCACCTGACCGTCTCAAGCGCGAATTCATCATTGCCGGATCGGACATCGCCCATCTTGTCGTTTTGACGGCGTTGCATTCGGCGGCGCGGTTCGAGGCACCACACACCAGCTACCGCGCACTCACGCTGAGCGGCGATGAAATGGTGAGCGCGCTCGAGACCGGGCATGTCGATATCGCCGTCGGCGCCTATCCGAGCCTTGTTGCCGGCATCAAGACGCAACGGCTCTACCAGGAGGAATATCTGTGCTTCGGAAAGGAAGGTCATCCGTTCATCAAGTCCGGTGAGACCGATGACTTCATGGCCGCAGATCATATCGTGGTCAGCACCAAGGGTATGGCCCATGCCCATCGTGCCGTCGAACGCGCTCTCCTCGACAAGATCCATCCCGATCGGATCAGGATCGTCGCGAGCAGCTTTCTCGTGGCGTTGGCAGCTTGCTTCGAGTCGGACCTTATTCTTACCGCTCCGGCTCGCGTGATTGGTCGGCTCGCCGAGGTCTACGGACTCCGGGCCGTGCGGCCGCCAATTCTTATGGAAGCATTTGAGGTCAGGCAATATTGGCATGCGAGGAACCAAGACGACCCGCCTCACCGCTGGTTGCGACAGCTCCTGCACAAGGTGCTGTCCGCGCGGATGTGAGAAAGCTGCCATCGACCTAGCAAAGAAAGCCCGGCCTAGGTTAAACCCGGGCCGGACAGATAGGAGCATCCGGAGTGGGATCAGTCCGGGTCGATCAGAATTTAAACCTCAAAGTCGCATAATATTCAGACGGCCTGTTCGGCACCGCGCTCAGCAGGCCAGCTCCATTGAGCTGATTGACGCCATTTGCGATGTAGCGTTTGTTGAAAACATTGTTCCCGCCAATTGCGAGAGACCAGTCGTCGCCGGGCGCGCTGTACGTGAGCGAGGCATTGACGAGGCTGACATTCCCACTGAACAACTCGGGCGTGTTTTCCGCATCCGCCGCCATGGTGGACTTGTAGGAATAATCCGCCCGCAGTGTGACCCGACCTTCATTGGCCAGGAAAACGTTGAACTCGGGAGATAGCGTCGCGGTCCACTTCGGGACACGCGGCAGCCGGCTCGCCAGCGTGATCGTGCCCGACGGATCGTTGATCCTCCGATAGTAAGCGTCAATGTATCCCGCCGACGCGCTCACGCGGAAGACGCGGCTCGGCGCGAAGATCGTCTCGACCTCGAAACCCTTGATTCTGGCGTTGCCGGCGTTCTCGAAGGAGGCACCGATGCCGCGCTGGATCTGGATCTGGATGCCCTTGTAGTCCGTGTAGAATGCCGCAGCATTGACTTGCAGCATTCGATCGAAAAGCTGCGACTTGAAGCCGATCTCGAACGTGTCGGCTTTCTCCGGATTGAAGCTCGGCGCCTGCTTGTCCGCAGGCTTGGTCGGATCCGGCGGGACCGGAGCGGCGACGCGGGTCGTCCAGCCGCCCGACTTGAACCCCTTCGAGAATGATCCGTACAGCATTATCCGCTCGGTCGGATGGAGTTCGATGCCGACGCGCGGCGAAACATTGCTGAACGAGAGCTTCTGCTCCCCTGTCGGGTAGAATTGCGACAGGTCTGTCGGATCCGGGAACAGAAATGCCGGAGTACCGAGTTTGGTGAGAAGCATATTGAGGTCCCGCTGGCTTCCAACGAGCGTCTTATCTTCCTTGGTATAACGTCCGCCCAGCGTGATCCCGATGAGATCGTTCACACGGTAGTTGAGGTGCGTGAAGAGCGCGTAGGACTTGGTGTTGAACCGATAGTTTCCGACGATCTGCAACAGACCGCCGGGAAATGCGACATCCTCCGATTCCCTACCACCTTCTGAGAAATAATACGCGCCGACGAGATAATCGAGTTTGTCATTGAACGCCTTGCCCGAAAGCTGCAGCTCTTCGCTGAACTGATGCTGCTTCACCCGGAATGAGCCCTCGAACCCCACGACCGGTGAGTTGTCGAGATCCTGTCCGAAACGGGTGTCGAGATTGCGATAGGCGGTGATCGACTTCAAGGCAGGTCCACCCAAGTCGATATCGACGGTCCCTGTGAATCCGAAATTGCGCGTGTTGGTAAAATTGATACCCGTGCCGTAACCACGGTTGAGGCTACCGGTAACGAAGCGGTTATCGATCGGAAGCCGACTATTGGTGGGATCGGCGTCCGCGTTCGCGCCGGCGATAGCCGGGAGGCCGCCCGCACGCGGGCCACAGGCGCCGCCGAGACCAATCGCGCCGAGCACTGACTCCGGAAGGCTGATGCAGGTATTATAGAGGCCGGCCAAAGTGGAGTCCGGGACGCCGTTTCCGTCCGCATCGACTGGCGTTCCGGCCGGTGACAACACAGTTGACCGTGTACCGAGAAGAGTGCTTGGCGAAGCGCTCGTTTCCGAGTTGAGATAGTCGCCCTCCAGCGTCACATCGATCGCATTGGTCGCGTTCCATAGCAATTTACCGCGAACGCCCTGTTCGCTGATGCCGCCTGCTGCGGTCCGCGAGGTATAATCGATCTGCTGGAAGGCTTCTGAAGGATCCGAAGCAAAGCCTGCAGCTCCAGGGAACGGGATCCGTTTCTGCCAAGCGTTCCGGTTCTTCGACGAGAAGGCAATGCTGCTCTTGAGCTTGCCCTCGACGATCGGGATGTTGATGACGCCACCGACATCGATTCGGTTGAAGCGACCGCCCGAGACCTGACCCATCACGCTGAAATCGTCTGTCGGTTTGCGGGTGACGACGCTGATCGCGCCACCGATGGTGTTGCGTCCGAACAGCGTACCCTGAGGGCCCTTCAGGATCTCGATGCGTTCCACGTCGAGAAGATCGACATTCGACCCGGCGGTACGCGCGAGGTAGACACCATCGACATAGGTGCCGACGCCCGGGTCGAAGTTGAGTGCGAAGTCGTCCTGGCCGATGCCGCGGATGAATCCGGACAACATCGATGGCGAACTGAAAATCTGCGACGTGGACGATAGCTGCACGCCGGGGGTGAGGTTCGCGAGCTGCGAAACATTGTCGACGCCTTTTTCCTGCAGGGCCGCACCGGAAAAAGCTGCAACGGCAATCGGGACCTGTTGGACATTCTCCGCGCGGCGCTGCGCCGTGACCACGATGTCCCCGATGCCGACATTGGACGCGGGGTCTGTGCTTTCCGCCTGAGCAGGCGCCACGGCTTGAGGCAGCGCCGGAGCAATCTGTGCCTCAGCGGGGGCCTGCGCGTATGCCGGGGTCCAGCCGAGCGCACCAGCCGTGCCGAGCATCAGCCCAATTTTGATGCGGTTTTTCATATTGTACCTCTCCCTCCCTCTTTATTTTTCGCAAGCTGGCTGGCTGCTTTGGCAGCCAGTGGCACTTGCGCGCTTTCAAACAGCGTTAATGCAAGAAGTCATCACACCTGACTTTCAACTCACGTGCAGACTGGATCTCGCTAGACTTACGACAGAAGCGACAGTCAGCCAGGAAACAGGCGGACTGAATCCTAAGCGTCCACTGACTGCTTCTGATCGCTCGCCTCTTCGCCGTTGGATTGCTCCTGCGCGATAAGTTTACGCAGCATGCGACGAGCGCGCACCGCGCCAGCATCGCCAGCCAGGAGCACAGGCCGCATGGACATGATGTCCCGATCGCCGACTTGCGCCTGTTGGAGAGCGATCATCGGCTTGTCCTCTTCCTCGAACGCATATTCGATGCCGGCGCGCAATTTTGCGGAGAACTCCTCATTGTCCGGATGGATGTCGCGCCCGAAAGCCCAGAAATAATGTGTGGTGTCCGGTGACTCCGGCGTCATCACGTGGATGGACGTGTGCATATGCCCGTCCTCCTTTGGCGTGCCAGGCTCGGCATAATAGCTGAGCAGCGACATCGACCCGGGCGCTGTCCACTGAACGTCCGTCCATGCGTCGAAGCGCTTGCCATGCGAGTTGAACATGTTGTTCATGATGTCCGAGATGAAGTCGTTAGGATGAGAGACATTGCTCCACACCGTGTCGCCATCCTGGAACACGTGCCTCTTGCCGATGGTGAAGGCCGGCGCGCTTAGATGTAGGCGCTTGCAACCGTAGCAGCTTCTGCTCGCAAACAGCGCCTTTTCCTGCCCAGATTACCTGACAACGAGCCGACTATGCTGCTCACGCTATCCGACAATGTGCTCGCCATCATCCGCGTCTGCTCGCAAACGGCAAAGGGCCGCTCATGGTATCTGCCAACTACAAAGTCGAGATTAGCAGTCATTTGCTGATGCGCGATGCTCACGCAGCTTTGTGGAACCCAAGATCAGAAAGTACACGATGGGGCAAACCACCATCAGCATCACTGCTGGATCGGTAGCCCATCTCGTTGGGCCATCGCTGTCCGGCTCACTTGCTACCGCGAGCATGAGCGCGATTGATCCTCGCACAGCGGCGTAGGTGGCAGGAACAAGCAGGATGTGGAGAAGCCACCCGTAGCGGAACCGCATGGCGCCAAACCAGCAGAGTACAGCTATGGCGGGTGGAGCGAGTGTGGCGGCTACGAAGCCGCAGAACCAAATGGCAAACCCTGCCGGAGTCAGCGTATCGCGATAGTAGCTGGCGATCCCATCCGGTCGCAATCCGAGAGCGACGAAAGAGCCTGCGACGACAACGGCACCCAAAGCCGTCAGTCCGACGCCACGCAATGTCCCGTGTCTCGGCATCAATCTATGCAATCCAGTAAGCCATTGATCAGGCTGCTCGCACTTTGGCTCGGAAGAAGGTCGTTTCCGACCCAATCAGATCGGGGTCGATCCCGCTCTCCTCGGCGGCCAGTTGCTGGATGATCCGCCAAATCTCGGGGGCGGTGAGGCGCGCGCCGTCGCGGGCAAGCCTGCCACGGTTCTGCTCCGTGACCAGTCGGGCGAGATCGCCGATAGTGTCGCACCTCCGAGGTAATCGCCGGCGGTCGAGGTGCCGTAACCATAGCCCCGCGTAGGCGCTCGCTCCAGCAGCGAAGATGCGAAGGGGAGGTGCCAGCGTCGTGAAGGCGAGGATCGCGACCGCGACAGCGAAGCAGAGACCACTGACAATCCCAAGCCATCCGGCTCGCGTCGCCGGCATCTTGAGGTCGGTATCGGCTTCCAGGTCGCTGAACGCTTGGCGCAGCTTCCCACCGATCAGCGGCGCCAACGGCGCATCCGGCCCGACGTGCCGGCCAAGCCCGAGCGCGCGTCGAAGCCTGTAGAACGTCATCTGCGTGGCGCATGTCGTGCCGCCCCCGCTGTAGGCTGCGACATGCGCGACGACATGGTCACGCACCTCGCCGAACGTTGTCCAAGGCAGGTTCGAGCGCAGGCGCAGATCGAAGGTGCGCTCGATTGCGAGGAAGAAGTCGGTGTCGTCGCCATCACCGACCCAGCCAACCGTATCGAGCACCTGCATGAACCCGGCTCCTCAGCGGTTCTGCAAAACGACCGTTTCTGACGAGCCGATCGCCTTGCTGGGCCGGCAACGTAAATCTGCGGGCCGCACTTTGTCAAAACTGTTCTGGAAACCCGCGTCGCAAAACGGTATGCCCCGCACGAGTTTGGAGAAGATCAGACGCTCATGCGGGTCGGCTATGCCAGGGTCAGCACCAGCGACCAGAACCCCGAGCTCCAGCTCGATGCGCTGCGGCGGGCCGGCTGCGAGCGGGTGTTCACCGAAAAGGCGTCGGGCGCGCGCGATGACCGGCCCGAACTGGCGCGCATTCTGGAAGACGTGCTGCGCGCAGGCGACACGCTGGTTGTTTGGAAGCTCGACCGCCTCGCCCGCTCGCTCAAGAAGTTGATCGCCACGGCCGAGGATCTGGAGCGCGAGAAGATCGGGCTGGTGTCGCTGACCGAGAGCATCGACACGACAACGCCGGGTGGCATGCTCACCTTTCACGTGTTCGGCGCCATCGCGCAGTTCGAGCGTGCCCTGATCCGCGAGCGAACTACCGCGGGGCTAGTGGAGGCGCGCCGGCAGGGTCGCAAGGGTGGCCGCCCATCGGCAATGCGCCCGAGCGACGTCGCCGCGGCACGGGCGATGATGAAGGAGGGCACGTTGCCGGTGCGCGACATCGCCAAGCGCATGGGCGTGTCGGTCGCGACCCTCTATCGCTATGCAGGCAAGCGCGGCAGCGGTGCATCGATCAAGGAGGCTGCAACAGCCCATGGCTGACCGGGCGAAGCGACCGCCTGGAGAGGCGCTGATCGATCTTCGCCGACGGTTGTCGCTGTTGCCCCCACGCGACCCCGGTCGCACCGAGATCATCGCCCGTGCGGCCGAGGCCTATGGCATCTCCATCTGGACCCTTTACCGGGCGTTGCGCGAGCTGAACCGCCCCAAGTCGGTGCGCCGGTCCGACCATGGTGCGACGCGGGTTGCCCCGCAGGCCGAGATGGAGCGCTACGCCGAGATCGTCGCCGCACTGAAGATCAGGACCACCAACAAGAAGGGCCGGCACGTTTCGACCGCCCGCGCCATCGAGTTCCTGGAAACCGATGGCGTCGAGACGCCGGAGGGCCTGGTCAAGGTAGCACCCGGCCTGCTGAAGCGGGCGACCATCGACCGGCTGCTCCGCTCATCAGGGCTGGACTATGCCCGCGTGACCCGCCCCCACGCAGCCGTTCGTTTTCAGGCGCGGCGATCCAACGAGCTGTGGCACTTCGACATGAGCCCGTCCGACCTCAAGCAGGTCGAGGCGCCGCTCTGGATCGAGCAGGGTCGCGGCAAACCCACGCTGATGCTGTTCTCGGCCGTCGATGACTGCTCGGGCGTGGTCTACCAGGAATATCGCAGCGTCTATGGCGAGGATGCCGAGTCCGCGCTGCGCTTTCTATTCAACGCCTTCGCCGCCAAGCCTGAGCCCGAACTGCCGTTCCAGGGCCTGCCGGTCACGATCTACATGGACAACGGCCCGGTCAGCCGGTCGCGCGTGTTCCAGTCGGTGATGGGCAGCCTCGGCGTGCGCGTCCTCACCCATCTGCCGCCGAAGGCCGACGACCGGCACACCGCGGCCCGCGCCAAGGGCAAGGTCGAGCGGCCGTTCCGCACGGTGAAGGAGGTGCACGAGACGTTGTACCACTTCCACAAACCCAAGGACGAGGCGGAAGCCAATCTGTGGATGCGGCGTGCGCTGGTCACCTACAACAACGGCGACCATCGTTCCGAGCCACACGCGCGGATCGAGCACTGGCTGCGGCACCTGCCCGGCGATGGCGTGCGGGCCATGTGTTCATGGGAGCGGTTCTGCGCCTTCGCTCGTGAGCCCGAGCGGCGCACCGTTGCGGGCGACGCGACCGTCTCGGTTGAGGGCGCTTCCTACGAGGTCGAGCCCGAGCTCGCCGGCGAGACGGTGACGCTGCTCTGGGGGCTGTTCGACCAGCAGCTCTTCGTGGAGCATGACGGCAAGCGGCATGGCCCTTACGAGCCGTCGCGCGGCGCCGTGCCGCTCTACCGCTATCGCAAGTATCAGAAGAGCCGCGCCGAGGAGCGGCTCGACAAGGTGGTCCGGCTCGCTGACCAGCTGGGGCTGCCCCGCGCGACCGTGACGGGCGGCGACCGGCCGCTGCCGTCGCTGCCGCCCTCCACCGCAGGGCTCGCGGTGCGGCAAACACCTTTTCCGGAGCCGGCGGTCGAGACGGCATACCCGACCGGGCTCGCGGCGCGCCACGCCATCGTCGACCAGCTCCGGCGACCGCTCGGCTCGCTGCCTGAGGCAGACCGCGCCTTCATCGACGCGCTGCTGGGCGAAACGCTCGACAAGACCATCATCGCTGACCGCATCCGAGAGCGGTTCCAGTCAAGACGGGGGACAAGCTGATGCTCGCCGACGTTCAATCCAGCTACGGGCTCGCCCGCCCGTTCCAAGGCGTCGGCAACTTCGAGACAGAGCATCAGCGCAACCTCGTGCGCGAGGTCTGTGCGGCCGTGCAGACCGGCAGGTTGATCGTCGTCTCCGGCCTGGTCGGATCGGGCAAGACGCACCTGCTGCGCCGCATCGAGGACGAGCTGGCCCGGGCGGGCAAGGTCGCCGTCGCCAAGTCGCTTGCGGTCGACAAGCGCCGCACCTCGTTGCCCTCGCTGATCGAGGCGCTGTTCTACGATCTCTCGCCCGGTGACCGTGCCCAGGTGAAGATTCCCAAGCAGGCCGAGCGCCGCGAGCGCGACCTGCGCGACATCATGCGCAAGGGCAAGCGCCCGGTCGTACTGGTGGTCGACGAGGCGCATGACCTGCACCACAAGACGCTGACCGGCCTCAAGCGGTTGATGGAGGTGGTGGCTGATGCCGGCGTGCTGCTGTCGGTCCTTCTGGTCGGCCATCCTCGGCTACGCAACGACCTGCGCCGCCCGCAAATGGAAGAGATCGGCTACCGCACGACCACCTTCGACTATGAGGGCATCGGCGCCGAACGCCGCGACTATGTTGCCTGGCTGCTCGGCGCCTGTGCGGCCGAGGGGGTCAAGGTTGCCGACTTGATGAACGAGGACGCGATCGACCTCATCGCCGAGCGCCTGCGCACCCCGCTCCAGATCGAGATGCACCTGACACTCGCCTTCGAGCAGGGCTTCCGCTTCGCTGCCAAGCCCGTCACGGCCGAGATCGTCGAGCAGGTGCTGTCGCGGGCGATTGACGACCTCGAACCCACGCTGACGCGCAACGGTTACGATGCGGGCGCGCTCGCCAGCCAGCTCAACACCCGGCCGTCCGACATACGCGCGTTCCTCGCCGGAACGCTGGACGCCGAACACACCCGCGACCTGACCGAGCGGCTCCGCGAAGCCGGTGTGCCGATATGATACTGGCTGTCCTCGCCTTGGTATCTCCCGCACGCGGACGCAACGCATGTCGTCTGTGCCACCGATTGTGGACGTTGCGCTTCTCTCATAGCCTGCCGGCATGAACAGGCATCTTACCGCAGCTTCTTTATCGATCGTCAGCTTGCTCAGCGCGTGCTCGGCCTCGGCCGAGAGGAGGTTGGAGGGACGAGTCTTCGACATCCCGAGAGCCAACGACATATCCGACAATGATAAGCCGTTCTTTCTACCAGCGCTCGATCCCAGCGACGGGTTCTCGTTCTACCTAAATCCGAGCGCAAGCTTGCCGGAGCGAAACTTGGTGGGCGTGGCAAGCAAGAAGCGGATGTGTGCCCGCGCAGCGGGAACAGAGGCGCTTGTCAACTCGACTGTCTGCGCAAGTCGCCCGCTTTCATGGCGCGGCCGAACACTGCGCAAGGTAAGTGATGGTGTTTTCTGGACATACCAGTTGCCAGCCGAAGCAGGTCAGAAGCGTCCTCCATCGCTGGCGAGTTGCTCCGCCATGGGCGGAGGCTCGCGGCCGGGGCTCTGCACGGCCAATCTGCCGTATGACAATCTCGTGCTGACGATTCACTTCCGAGACAATCAGGTCGGCTCGCTCCAGGCATTATACGATCAATCCGTTGCTAGCCTGAGGAAGTGGGAGCGCTGATGCTTACGGCAAACCCGGCGGGAACGATCGCTGCCAGACCGCTCACCGGCACTCCTCGCTATTGGCAGAAAGCGAGAACAGGCCTTCTCCGTTTGCGAGCAGGCGCGGATGATGGCGAGCACATTGTCGCATAGCGTGAGCAGCATGGCCCACCTGCTGTCAGCAAATCTGAGCAGAAATCCGCGCTGTTTGCGAGCAGAGGCCAGTATCTTTGCAATCGCCTACATCTATCAATCCTTCTAGGTGAGAATCTGGATGCCGCGCCGCTTCACCAGCGTCAGCAAGGCGAGCGCCGCGCCAGTCGGCCGCATCGTGCCGGCCTCCCAGCGCTGGACCGTGCGCTTGTGCGCCCACAGCAAGCGCGCAAACCCGGCCTGGCTCAAACCGCTCTCCTGGCGCACCGCCGGATTTCGGCCGCCTCCATCGGTGGATAAAGGATTTCGCCGTTTCGATCAGTCCCCGTCATGGTCGTTCATCCCGGCCATGCCGGCTGCTGCGCCGGCTTCGGCGATGGCGTCGTTGATTTCCTCGATCGTGAACCGCGCGCCGTTGCCCTTCACTATCCCGCGCAGGTCATCCCACGAGCTTTTGCGCGGTGCCGGCGGCGCGATGCCCGCCGCCGTCGCGGCGGTCATCAGGTCATCCAGCGAGAATCTGTTAAACTTCCCGCGCAGGAGGTCGTTGAGGCGGGGCGGCGTCAGCCCGAGCCGCTTGGCGGCCTCGCCCAGCGGCACGTCCCACGACTTCACCCGCGCGGTGATGCCCCGCATCAGGTCCGCGCGCGTCCTCAACTCCGTCGCCTCCTCCGGCGTGTCGGCGATTGCGTCAAAGACGCAGGCGAAGGTTTCGACCTTCATGTCGTCGGCGTTCATTGCCCTGCCTTCCAAACGTTCGGCCGTCGAGCCGATTACTCGAACAGTTCCGAATGGGTTCCCGCGCGCACGAAGTTCACCAGATTGCCCTCAATCGTGTAGATCAGCAGGAAATCGCCGCCGATATGGCACTCGCGATGATCGCTCCAATCGCCCTTGAGGGCGTGGTCCAGCCATTCCGGGCCAAGCGGCGCATCGTTGGCGATGAGCAGCATCATCGCTTCCTTGAGCTGGTTCATGTTGTAGCGGCCGCTGCGCGACAGCCGCTCCCAATCCTTGACGAACCGCTTTTCGTAGGATGCCTCTCTTGGGAACGAAGCCCGCTTACTGCTGGCGGGCTTCTTGGTCGAGGGCATCGAACAGTTCCTTGGGATCGGTGAAGCGCGCACGACGCGCCTTCATGGTCGCGCGGGACGATTCGATCGCGGCGCGCGTCTCGGCGTTGGGCACCTTCAGCTCGAACGGCAAGGCATGGTCCTTGGCGACCCGCGTAAGCGTCATGCGGACCACATCGGAAACCGTCAGCCCCAGCTCGGCTAGGACGGCGGCGGCTTCATCCTTCAATGTTTCGTCGATGCGCGCACGCACGAACGCGGTAGCAGCCATTGGAATCTCCCTAGTCAGACGAACGATGTAGCTCATTTGAGCAACAATTTCAATCTAGGCGAGGAGACTGCGCCTGCCGCTGCGCGGCACCGTGGCTCTACTCGCTTCGCTCCCCAAGCCCGCAAGCGGTCTTGGCCGAAGGTGACGACCCACATGGCGGGGCCGAGATCGCAAGCGGATCTCGGGCATGGTGCCGGCGTGCGCCGGCATGATGTTCGTTCGCATGGGGAAAGGCGGTCCCGGCCGCCTCTCCCCAGCAACGGCAATCAGCGGGACCGGGTTGGCGCGAAGCGCCCGCCCGCACCACTCCCGCAGATTCCCGCTGCCCCCCTCTCTCGCCGGCTGCTCCGCGCGAACTCGGGAGCGATGGCCGCAGCCATCGCCCCGCAGGGCGATTTGAAGGGAGTAGAAGGTATGGAACAGGACAACCGGGAAAGCTGGCTCAATCGGGTGGCGGCGGGCATGGCCCCCTTGTTCGCGGCGTTGGACGCTCCCCTGCCCGCGCGTATCCGCGTGGCGATCGGCTTCACCAGCTCGGGCCGGAAGGGCAAGGCGATCGGCGAGTGCTGGGATAACCGGCTGAGCGCGGACGGGCATTTTGAAATCTTCATCCGGCCCGACCTCGCGCACGCGCCTGACGCCATGCCGGCGCAGATCGCGGCCATCCTCGCGCATGAGCTGGTCCATGCCGCCGTCGGCATCCCGGCAGGGCATGGGAAAGCGTTTAAACGGATCGCGCTGGGGCTGGGGCTCGTCGGGCCGATGCGCGCCACCACCCCCGGCGAGGCGTTTCTTGCGGCCGTCGCGCCGATCTTGGACGCCGTTGGCCCCCTCCCCCATGCCCGTCTCGACACCGATGGGGAGTCGACCGCGCCGAAGAAGCAGAAAACCCGGATGCTCAAATGCGAGTGCGCGACGTGCGGCTATACCGGCCCCTGTGCATTATTCGGCCACAGATTCACGGTAGGCGAGCTTGAGGGACGTCGGCGCCAGCTTCTCTGCCAGGGATTGCGCTACGTAAGCCGTCGCGGCCACACAAAAAGGCCGGCACAACGGCCGGCCATAGTTTTAGGAGAGGATGCCTGAAAGGCATCCTCATGCTGCACCTGCGAGCAGCCGTGCGCAATACAAATCCGCAGGCACCGTTGGTGAAGGCGGCTCCAGTGTCTATCAGGCGGCCAGCATGTCCTTCATCGTTGCGGGGTCAAGCCGTCACCGGCGCAGTTCTTCGATCCCGAGTTCCTGCCATATCCACCCGAAGTCGTACGTCGCCATCGGATCATCGATGTCAGCGTGTCTCCCACTGAGATTTTCGAGATGTTTTAGCCACGTGGCGAGTTGGTCGCGTCCGGCCTTGCTGCCGGCGCATTGTCGCGGCGTTTTGTCGCCGAGCATCGGGACAGGCTCATCGAGGAGTGTCCGGTATTGACGATCGAGCATGCCGTGGACAAGCGGGGTGGCGACCTCGACCGGGATGTCCGGTGCCGGCTCCGACACGGTTCGTCCTTCCTGACGCGCAGCCATCGCCTGTTCGATCGTCTCGATCTCGGTCAAAGGTGTTCCCACCAGGGCGCCGAGCGCCTGGGTGACGAGTGCAACGCCGCGTTCTGCACGTTCGGCCGAGGTGACGGAGAGGATCAGAGCGCGGCCCTTGAGTTCCAGATTCCCAAGCACCGGCGTGCCGTCTTCCATTGACACACCCCACGCCATCTGGCCGGTGCCTTTCTTGCCCTGTTTTGTTCTGGTGCCGAGCCAGTTCCAGAAATGTGACGTTTCCCGCTGCAGGGCGGGCACGGTATCGAGGCGGTCGCCGATGAGTGCCTGCGTCGTCCCCCGCGTGAACGGAAAACGGACACGGTGGAAAACAACCTCCTCGCCATCGGCGTTATGCAGCGTGGGGATGGCGACAGGCTCGAGCATCCTGGGCAAGATGTCGAACAGCCAGACCATCGAGATGAGCGGCGCCAGGTCGCGCAGTTGATCATCGTCGATCACTAGTTTCGCGCGCGGGCCGCGCTTGCCCTGTCCCAGGCGCAATGCCTCGAGAAGGGCGCTGGTGGCTTCCGCTGTAAAGGACAGCAGGCCGCCTGCCAGGATCCTATGCCCGCTCACCGGAATGATGCGCACGCCGATCCGATCCCACGGGCCCAGCGTCCTGGACGCGGTGCGCTCGCGGACCTGGACGGGATCACCGCCCCGGATCAGATCTCGCGCGAGGAAGCCGACGCCGGGCTCGATCGCGCTGACTTCATAGACGCTCATGACGGAGGTCTTCAGCGCGCGCATGTAGAGCTTGTTGGGGCCGGCCTCGTTCCATCCGCGGCGCTTGAGATATTCGTCCACGATGTTGCGGCCATCGGGCTCGAAGACGCGGGTCACCAGGTCCTCGAACGCGCAGCCCCACAAGGTCATGGCCCAGTGATCCCCGATGATGCCGGGCAGTTCGTCGGAATCGATGTCGAACTGCGTGAGAACCGGCCCCAGATGATCGTCGAGCGCGTCATGCAGGTCGTCGGCCCACTCGGGCCGTGTCGCGAACTTCATCAGCCCGGTCAGGTCGTGGCCGCGTTTCATGCCGGTAGCTCCATAGTCTGTCGGTGCGCGGCGACGATGCGCGAAACGGTCGGCTCGCTGACATGATAGAGCCGCGCCATCTCGGCGCCGGATTTTCGTCCGGAGATGACGGACTCCGCGATCTCGCGCCGTTGCTTTTCGCCGAGTTTGCGCCGGCGTCCGCCGATCCGCCCTTCGGCGCGCGCCTGGGCGAGGCCGGCGGAGGTGCGCTCGCGGATCATGGCGCGCTCGAACTCGGCGAAGCTCCCGACCATCTGCATCATCATGCGACCTGCGGCCGTGGTGGTGTCAATCGCCTCGGTCAGCGAGCGGAAGCCCGCGCCCGCCGCCTCGATCCGCTCCATAATGTGCAGCAGATCCTTGAGGCTGCGCGATAGCCGGTCGAGTTTCCAGACGACGACGACGTCACTGTCGCGTAACTGGCCGATCATCTCCAGGAGCTTTGGCCGGTCCCAGCGCCCGCCACTGGCAATTTCCTCGAACACGCGCCTGCACCCAGCCGCGTCGAGGGCGCGGCGCTGGGCGGCGTTCGACTGCTCGTCACCCTTCGACACCCGCGCATAGCCGATCAGATAGGGTGCCCTGGTCAAATCCTGCCTTTCACAAACGGCCGTATCCGGAGGCCAGTGCGGCATGAACGGATTCCTGCGGCCTCTTGTCTTTCACAATCCTCTTTCAGAATCATGCCGAAAGGCAAGTGGTTTTTGGAGGTTCAAAGATGCCCGGACGGATTCCGATGACGACGCGGCAGCGCGCTGCCCTGCTGATGTTGCCCGACGACGAGGCGGCGATCGTGAAGCACTATAGTCTGTCAGGTGAGGACATGACCGCGATCGACACCGCGCGCACGCCCGCCACCCGACTCGGCTACGCCCTGCAGCTTTGTTGCCTGCGCTACCCGGGCCGGCATCTGCGCCACGGGGAACTGCTGCCTGCGGTCATGCTCGACCATATTGCCGAGCAGGTCGGGGTGGATGCAAAGGTCATAGCTGATTTCGCCAGACGCACGCCCACGCGCTACGATCAGCTCGCCGCGATCAAGACGCGCTTCGGCTTCAGCGATCTGAGCCGCCCGCACCGCGTGGAATTGCGGACATGGCTGACAAACGAGGCGGCGAGCATCATCGACGGACGCGCGCTGCTCGGCCGGCTTCTGGATGAGATGCGCGCGCGTCGGATCGTGATCCCGGGTGTCAGCGTCGTGGAGCGCATGGCGGCCGAGGCGATACATCAGGCGGAAACGGATCTCGTGGCCGCGATCGATGGCGGCCTTGGCCATGAGATGCGTCAGCAACTCGACGCGCTGATCGATGACAAGGTGCATGACCGGCAGAGCCGTCTGTCCTGGCTGCGCGAGCCAGAACCGCGTGTCGCATCCGCTTCGCTTTTGGAAATCGTCGAAAAGATCACGCTGATTCGTGGGACGGGCATATCGGCTTTCTCCCCTGATGTTCGCCACGAACCGCGCCTGGGGCAATTCGCCCGGGAGGGTGTGCGCTACACGGCACAGGCTTTCCAGCAAATGCGCCCGGCCCGCAGGCGGGTCGTGCTGCTCGCGACGCTGCGCGAGCTGGAGGCGACACTGACCGATGCGGCGATCGATATGTTCATTGCGCTCGTGGGGCGGGCCCATCTGCGCGCCCGCAAACGGCTCGAACAGCGCGTGGCCGTTTCCGGCCGCGAGGGCCGCGAACGGATGTTACGCATCGCCAGGGTTCTGGAAGCGATCAGCCAGGCGGCCCGGGCTGGCGGCGATGTCGCCGCGGCGGTCGATGCCGTGGCATCCCTCGACATCATCGACGCCGACGCCGCTATCATCCGACGTACCGCCTCACCGCACCGGAACGAGGTTCTGGACGAGATCGCGGCGGAATATCGCGCCTTCAAGCGGATGGGGCCGTCGTTCGTGCGCGCTTTTGATTTCCAGGGCCGGGCCGGAATGCAGCCGTTGCGCGATGCGATGGCGATCCTCGCCGATCTCGACGGAGACTGGCGCAGGGCGTTGCCCGATGACGTGCCGCTTGGCCATGTCGAGCACCGCTGGCGTCGGCATGTCATGACCGCAGGCGGGATCGATCGCACCCATTGGGAGATGGCGACTTACAGCGCGCTTTCCAATGCTTTGGCATCCGGTGGTATCTGGGTGCCGACCGCGCGCGTCCATCGCGCGCTCAGTGTGCTGCTTGCCCCACCGGCCAGCCCCGTACCGAAGCCCGCTTTCTCGCTCGGCGATCCGCACGCCTGGCTCGACGAGAGGGCGGCAAGGCTTGATAGCGCCCTGCGCGAGGTCGCCCGCGATCTGGACAAACGCGATCCCCCCCTTTTTGCCGGCGAGCGGCTGCGGTTTCCGAAAGACCCCAAAGAAGACCCTGGTCAGGATGAAGGGCGGCAACTTGCGCTCACCTGCTACGGCATGGTGCCTGCCACCCGTATCACGGATGTGCTGTCGCAGGTTCAACGATGGACCGGCTTCATCCAGCATTTCGGCCATGTCTCGACCGGTCTGCCTCCCGCCGACGAACGCGCCTTTCTTGCCACCTTGATCGCGGAGGCGACCAACCTTGGTCTGTCGCGCATGGCCGAAGTTTGCGGTGTCGCCTCGCGTCGCGCACTGTTGCGTATGCAGACGTGGCATATGCGCGAGGAAACGTTTCGCGCCGCGCTCGCCAGCCTGACCGACGCTATCCATGCCGAACCGCTCGCCGCCTGGTTTGGTTCGGGGCATCGCGCATCGGCCGATGGGCAGGCTTATTATCTCGGCGGTGCCGGCGAAGCCGGAGGAACGGTCAACGCACATTACGGTCGCGACCCCGTGGTCAAGATCTACACCACCATCACCGATCGATACGCACCGCTTCATCAGACGGTCATCGCCGGGACGGCGGGCGAGGCGATCCACGCACTCGACGGCATCCTCGGCCACGAAAGCAGCGCGGACATCACCGCCCTCCACACCGATGGTGGCGGCGTCTCCGATATCGTGTTCGCCGTCATGCATTTGCTCGGCCTCGATTTCGAGCCGCGCATTCCGCGCCTGTCGGATCGACAACTCTATGGTTTCGAGCCCGCGCGGCGCTATGGTCGGCTCGCACCGCTGTTCGGGCGCCGCCTCGGTCGGGACCTGATCGTCAGCCATTGGGCCGAAATTGCGGAGGTCATCGCGGCGATGCGCGACCGCACTGTCACACCGTCGCTGATTTTGAAGAAGCTGTCCGCCTATCGTCAACAAAACAGTCTTGCTGCGGCACTTCGGGAGGTCGGACGGATCGAGCGCACACTGTTCACGCTGCGCTGGTTCGACGACACCGATCTGCGCCGGACGGTCACCGCCGAACTCAACAAGGGCGAGGCACGCAACAGCCTGGCCCGCGCTGTCGCCTTCCATCGGCTCGGGCGGTTTCGCGACCGTGGCCTGGAGAACCAGCAGACCCGCGCGGCAGCGCTCAACCTCGTCACGGCCGCCATCATTCTTTTCAACTGCCGCTATCTCGGTCGTGCCGTCGATGAACTGCGGCACCGCGGCACACCTGTCGATCCCGCCATGCTGTCCCGATTGTCGCCGCTGGGATGGGACCGCATCAATCTCACCGGCGATTATATCTGGTCCGAGAGCCTCGACCTCGATGCCGATGGCCTCATGCCGCTGCTCATCAAGCCGCTACCGTGAATCTGTGTCCGAATAATGTACAGAGGCCCTATACCGTGAGGACCGCGCGCAAATGGCTTGAGCTGGCCGGAGCGCCGCTTTGCCCGATCGAGGATCACGGCCGCATGGAGCATGAGCCGCTGGACGACGGCAGCGAGGATGAGGGCGGCGACGACGGCTAGACCGCCCTCCCCTCCCCGCAATTCGGGGTTTCATTGACGCTGCGCGCCAGTTCGGGGTTTCGTTGACGCAACCGGAGCAAGCCAGTATGACCACATGCAAACATGCGATCATGTAAGGATATTCACATGCCAACAATCGCGATCATCAGCCAGAAGGGCGGCGCGGGGAAAACCACCCTCGCCTTGCACCTGGCCGCCGCCGCCGAGGATTCCGGGCATACCGCCCTTGTGATCGACGTCGACCCGCAGGCGACGGCGAGCCAGTGGGCGGCATGGCGACAGGATGCGCCCCCGGTCGTGATCGACAGCGCGCCCCCTCGCCTTGCCGCCAAGATCGAGCAGGCGACGGGCCAGGGCGCGGCGTTCATCGTAATCGACACCCCGCCCCACGCCGACAGCGCCGCCAGCGCCGCCGTCGAGGCGGCCGACCTAGTGTTGATCCCTTGCCGCCCCAGCGCGTTCGATTTGGCGGCGATCAAGACGACCGCCAGCCTTGTGAAGATGCGCGGCAAGCCTGCTTTCGTGATCTTCACGGCGGGAAGCCCGACCGCGCCGCGCATGTATGACGAAGCCGCGCAGCTCGTGCAGGATTATGGGCTTGACGCCTGCCCCCACCATATCGCGGATCGCGCCGCCTTTCGCCACGCGGCGGCCGAGGGCAAGACGGCGATGGAGATCGAGCCGAGCGGCAAGGCGGCCGATGAGGTGCGCCAGCTTTACAAGTGGACATGCGAGCATGTAAACATGCAAGCATCTAGGAAGCGGAGGGCCAACGCATGAGCCGGAAGGGATCATTGCTCGCATTGCGGGATCGCGATGCAGCGCCAGCGCCGGCGATGGTCGAGCCGGAGGGGAGGGCGGCCGCGCCGATCGCCCGTGGCACTGGCGCAGGCTCCGGCAGCGGATCGAGCAGCAACCCGGTTGCGCCGAGCCGTCAGGGCAAGAAGGCCATGACGGGCTATTTCAGCCCGGAAATGTCCTTCGCCATGCACATGACCGCCCGCAAGCACGGCATGAGCCTACAGGACGCGATGGCCGAGGCGTTCAACGACTGGCTTCGCAAGATGGGGGAAAGCCCTGTAGGCAAGTGAGCATGTCCACATGCAAACATGCGGGTAAGTAAACATGGCCGCTTGCCCGCATAGAGCAGGGGATCAGCGTAGTGGTTTGCGTTCGTGCCGTTTCTTGCAGAAGCCGAGGAAGGCCCCGGCAGGGCTTTTGAGTTCGGGCTTGCCCATGTCGTGCCACCACGACACCCATTCGTCATAGAGCGCATACACGTCATAGCCTGGCGCGGCCGTCTTGGCGTCGTGCATGGTTTCCGGGTCGATATAGGGCGCATCGTCGCCGGCGCTGGCGACCGGATCGGGCTTGGATTTGAGGCCCGAGCGGTTGCGGAACAAGATCACGTCATCATCCATCGTCACCGCATAGTCGGGGAAATGGCCGTGATCGGCGTCATGCTCGCAGACCTTCTTGACCAAGGCCCGGAACACTCGGAGCGGGCTGTTCGAGCCGCATTTCTTCTGTAGCAACTCTAGGCCGATCTTCCATTCGTCCTTCACGCCGCAATGCTTGCGCGCCAGTTCATACATGCGCCGCTCGAACGGCTTGCGGAGCCGGAAATAGTCGCGGTGGAGCGTCAGGACGTTCTTGCTGATGACCGAGCGATAGACCCAATCCGACAGGGTGATTTCGAGATCAAGCATCCGGCCATCGAACGTCTTGCGCGTGATCTTGGCCTCTTCGATCAGGCCGAAAATCCGCGTTTCTTCGACACCGCCCGTTTGAATATTGGTCCGCACCGTGGTCCCGCGCAGGCGGGTGAGGGCGTCGGCCATCAGTCGATAGCCTTCGCCGCTGGTTTGCCGGTTGGTGGCGACGAGCATGTCATAGGCTTGCAGGCGCACCGTGCGGCTAGGTTGCTCGCCCTGGTTCATCTTCGCGACGAGCTGCGAAATGCAGTAGATCAATATGTCCTTGTCGTGGATCGTCGCCAGCCCCTTGCCCGAGGGGATAATCTCGATGACGTTGCCGTTATGCTCGTAGCGCCGCGTCCGGTTGTCGGGCTTGGTCGAGAGCGAAAACACCGGATGCTCCATTGAGGCCATGTCATCCTTGGGGATGGCGTCCAGCACGTCGCAGATGAACAAGTCCTGGTTGGGATGGCGCACCGGCAGCAGCGGCGTGCGATCGTCGCCGTCCACGGCCGAGACCGGCGCGGCGATCGGCGCGTCAAACAGGGAAGGGGAGGGGTCTATCGTCAT
>NZ_CP013072.1 GCF_000264945.2 Sphingobium indicum B90A | reverse complement strand
GGGTGGATCCTGGAGATGAGCGGCAGCCTGGGACGTGTTGCGGCGGAGGAGAGCGGGGCGTCGTGGGGGCTATTCCATGAACGTCTCGGCGAGTGAGCGAGGGTTTGGAATCGGCGGGCGGGATGGGCCGGGATGGGGCCTGGTGGGGGGTGCAGGGGCGAGGGGGTGCGGGTGTTTCCCCGGGGAAACGGGAGGGATGCTTTTCGTGCATCGGCGCGGGGGGAGGGGTGTCGTTTCCCCGGGGAAACGCGGGGCAGGGGGAATGGCGCGGTCGGGGCCGGCCGTTCCTTTCCCATGCTGTGCCCCCTCCCTGTCATCAGCGTTGCAGCCCCATGCCCTGCCGTTCGAGATGTTCAAGCGTGTCGCGCAGCGCCGTGGCGAGGGTTTCCATGTCGGCGCCCGACCCTGCGTGGAGGCGGATGGTGATGCCCTGGCGGTTGACCGACTGCACCGTGAGCGCAGGGCGGCCATAGCGGGTGGTCCAGGTGAAGGGTTCCTCCCTGGGGGCGGACCGGGCAGCGCGGGGGGCGTCGAGCAGGCGTTTCAGCACGTCCGCCGCCGCTATGGGCGCGGCCCCCGCCGTCCGCAGGGCGCGCTGTTCGGAGGCGAGGCGGTTCGCCTCGGCCCGGATGGCGGGCGCGCCCTTCGGGTCGTCGAGCGACTGGGCCAGCGCATAAGCGGGCTTCAACTGCACGTCGGCGGGCGAGGCGAAGGCGTCGATCACCGCGTCCTCGATGCCCGCGACCTTGATCATCTTGCTGAGCCAGCCCTTGGAGAGTTTCAGCCGTTCGGCCATGCGCGTCAGGTGGCTGCCATAATGGGCCTTGAGCGCATCGGCATAGTTGCGCGCCCGTTCCAGGTCCGACACGTCCTTGCGCGCCCGGTTTTCGAGGTCGGCGAGGCGGAAGGCGGCCTCGTCGTCGAGCTGGGCGACCTGCGCCACGAACATCATGTCGGAATAGCTGTTGGCGCGCAGCCAGCTGATCGACCAGTGACGGCGGGTGCCCGCAATGACCTCATAATCATGGTCCGGGTCGCCCTCTATGCGGCGGACCACGGCGGGAACCTTCTGCCCGCCCTCCGCGATGATCGAGTCGATCAGTTCGCGGCAATTTTCCTCATTGAGATGGGCGTAATGGCGGGCATTGCCGGTCCAGATGCGGACCCTGGCCGGATCGAGCAGCAATTGCGTGACCTGCCGCACCTCGCCCGAAGCGAGGCGGGCGAGGGCGGATTCGCGGCCGAGCAGGGTGGTGCCGCGCGCCCGGTCCTGCCGGGGCGGGGCGGGGGCAGGGGAGGGGGACGGCGCCGGCGCGCGGGCCTCTTCCCGCTCCACGGCCGGGGGCGCCGCCGCTTCCGGCTCGTCGGAGAGCAGGGCGGCCAGATAGTCGGATTGCTTACGCGCCATGACATTCCCCCTCGATCACTTCGGACAACGGGAACATATAGGGAACATGCGGATAGGGCCATTCATGCCGCATTGACGATGTCCTCTTCCCGCGCCGGGGCGACGCGGCCCCAGCCCTGGCGCACCAGCGCCTCGATCTGGCCCATGGCCTCGTCCAGATTGGCGCGGCAGCGCTTGTGGGTGCGCGGCGTGCCGATCGGCTTTTCCAGTTCATAGACGGTCATCATGCGCAGCGCGGCATGGCTGATCTCCGCGCTGTCGAGGATCGGGATGGGGAGGAGGGCGGGGCCGAAGCTCTGCTCCATGATGGCGCGGACCATCGAATGGCTGGGGTCGTTGCTGTCGAATTTGGAGCAGAGCAGGCGGACGAACTGATAGTCCACCTCTATCCCCGCCTGCTGCAACTGGCCGATCACCTGGTCCATCATCGAAAGGAACTGGACGGTCGAGCAGAAGTCGGGCGTGGTCGCGGCCAGCGGCACCAGCAGCGCATTGGCCGCCTGCATCACCGCGAGGCTGATCGTGCCCAGCGCCGGGGGCGGATCGAGCAGCACCACGTCATAATGGCGGGCAAGGTCCATGAGGCCCTGTTTCAGCTTGCGGAAGCGCGCCGCGAGGACGGAGCCGCCGTCGCTGCCCGCCGCCGCCAGCTCATATTCCACGTCGAACAGTTCGAGATTGGACGGGATGAGGTCGACATTGGGCCAGGCGGTATGCTTGACCGCGTAGAGCAGGTCGACCTGGGTCGGGTCGATCGAAAGATAGGGGTAGAGCGTCTCTTCCCGCTGGATGTTGAAATGCGGGTTGAAGCCGAACAGCGTGGTGGTCGTCGCCTGGCTGTCGCAGTCGACGACGAGGACGCGATAGCCCTGCACCGCGAAATAATGGGCGAGATGGGTGGTGACGGTCGACTTGCCGACGCCGCCCTTGAAATTCTGCACCGCGATGATGGCGGGCACGTCCAGCGGGGCGCGTTCGGGCGAGGCGCCCAGCACCTGCCGCATGTTCAGCAGTTCCTCGACCTTGTAGCCGGGGCGGCGGCCATTTTCGGTCGGCGGGGCAGGGGGAAGACGCCCGTCCTCCTCCGCCATGCGAATGCGATTCGTGGAGCAGCCAAGCAGTTGCGCGGCCTCCGCTATGCCGAAGCGGATGTTGAGTTCCTTGCGGCTATCCGGCAGGAAAGCCTTGCGCCGCAGGCGTTCGACCATCTTTTCGCCGGCTTCCGCCAGATCGCCGATCTGGGTAACCACTGCGTTCATTCCAGCCCTCATGCGCAAAGTTGAAGCATGTTTGGGACAGTATTGGCATAAATTGTTCAAATTGGCAAATGAAGGGGAGTTGGGATGCGGAGGGCGCAGGATGCTTCGCCCGAAAGTCGTTTTGCCGGGTAAGCGGCGGCTGTCCGCGACCATATTGCCGGGATGATCGACGGGGCTTCCTCATCCTCCCCATTGGGAGATGGGGGAGGGGGACCGCCGCTGAAAGCGGTGGTGGAGGGGAAAGGGGCATGACCTGCGCATTTTCCCCTCCACCATGCTTCGCATGGTCCCCCTCCCCATGCAAGCATGGGGAGGAATGGGATGGGGCGGCTTATTGGCCGCCGTCGGAATAGATGCGCACATCCTTGACGATCATGTCGCCGGTGCCGTCCGCATAGTCGCCGGTGGTCTTCACCGCGACGTTCATGATCGGGTACCAGCGGAAGCCGGCGAAGGGGTTGACCGCCTGATAGGTTTCCTTCCCGTCGATGAACCAGGTGATATAGTCGGGCTGGATGTCGACGGCGAAGCTGTGGAAGCCCGTCGTGAAGCCGCCGATGCCGTAGATCTCGTCCGTGTTCATGAACACGCCCTGCTGGAAGGTGCGGGTGATGTTGGCGCCGCCGTGCAGCGTGTTGGCGGTGTAGCGGTCGAAATCCCACCAGCTTTCGAAGCCGAAGCCTTCGTAAATGTCGATTTCCGGCGGCCATCCGGCGGTGGAGATCAGCCAGAAGGCGGGCCAGGAACCGCGCCGGTTGGGCATTTTGGCGGTGAATTCATATTGGCCGTAGCCGATCTGGACCGGGCGGGTGTTGTGGCCGCTGAGCACGACCGCGCCATAATCATAGGGGACGCCGTCCCAGGCTATGGGCTGCCTCAGCTTCTGCGTGTGCATGACCAGCCCCTCGTCGGTGTAGCGGAGCGGCGCCTCTATGCCATAGTCGCGATAGACCCAGCCGTCGAGATAGATGCCGGTTTCCTGATTGCCCGGTTGCGAACGGCCGTTGGGCAGCTTGGTCGACCAGGCCTTGTCATGGCCGGCGTCGGACCATTTGAGCGTCTCCCGGCTCATCTTCCACTGGAGCGTCCCCGTGGGCTGGAAGATGCGCGGTTCGCGGCCCGCCACCTGTTCCGCCGTCGGTTCCTGCTGGAAATCGCATTGGACGAAGGCGCGGTCGGTGCCCATCCTGCCGCCCCAGGGGGCTTCGACGAAGCGGACGATGAAGTCGGCCTGCGGCACGCCGAGCAGGATCGGGACGGAGACCGTCTTGGTCAGCGGGTCGCCGGGGCGGAAGATCACCGATTTGTAGATGCTCTGATAATTGACGCCCGCGACGCCGCGGACCAGGCCGGGGCCATCCTCCGTCATGACGCGGGCGATGACGGTGTTGGGCGTCGGCCGGTCGAGCGAGATCGGCACATAGGCGACGGTCGATCCGGGGCGGTAGAAGGCCGGGCCGACCGAGGCCGTCGCCAGTTCGGGATAGCGGGTGCCGCCGGCGAAGTCGAAATTGGCGAAGTCGGTGGCCTGCCCGTTGGCGGAAAGGGCGGCGGCGGAAAGGGATGCCATGGTGCTGGCCGTCGCCATCTTCCCGGCCCCGCCCCAGGCCGGTCCGCCGGTCGGCGCGGCGGCCGGGGCGGCGGGAAAGAGGGCGGCGGGATTGCTGCTGCCGAGCGCCGTGGTCCAGGGGCTGGGCGAGGGGCGGGAGAAGTCGATCCGCGGCGACGGGCCGCCCGTCCGGCCGAAAAAGCCCCTGGCGAGGATGGGGGCGATGCCCGGCCGGTCTTCCGCCGCGGGCGCGGAGATCTTTTCCGTGTCGGCGGTGAGGGACAGGCCCCATTCGCTCATGCAGAAAATGAGCACGCACGCGAACAACGCGCCCGCAAGCGGGCGGAAAGAGAAAATGCGCATGGTACGACCCCGTTGTTGAGCGGCCCTGTGCCGCCTGTGTTGAACCTCCTTCCCGCACGGCGGATTGCCCCGGCGCCGTTGCGGGTTCACAAGATGGTTGGTGCGGATTCGTTCGCTACAGCATTGAATATAATGGATTTTCACGCCCGTGAAAAGGGCGGCGGCATGGCGGCCCCCGCCGACCGGGTTCCGCCGCCCCCGCGTGGCGGGATCGGGGCCGGATCGGCGCGCCCTTCCGGATCAAAATGCTTGAACCTGACGGGCATAATATTATCTTGGTCGCAAGCAGCCCCCCGGCAGTGCCGTGCCGTTCCTGCCGCAGGCGGTTGCGATCCGGTCAGTTGTGGAACGATGCATGAGATACCCCAGCGAACATAAGGCGCGCACGCGGGAGCGCATCCTGAAGGAGGCTTCGCGCGCGATCCGTTGCCAGGGCATCGACAGGGTCGCGGTCGCCAATGTGATGTCGGCGGCCGGGCTGACGGTCGGCGGCTTCTATGCCCATTTCGCGTCCAAGGACGATCTGGTCGCCCATGCGGTCGAGCATATGTTCCATGAACGCTATGAGGAGTTTTTGGGCCTGCTGGATGTCGGCGACCCGCGCGCGGCGATCGCCAAATTCTTCGACGGCTACCTGTCCATGGCCCATCGCGGCCATCCCGAGACGGGCTGCCCCATCCCTTCGCTCAGCAGCGAACTGGGGCATCTGTCCGAGGATGGCCGGGGGCGGCTGAGCAGGGGCATGCGCGGGCTGGTCGACGGACTGACCCGGCTGCTGGAGCGGGCGGGGATCGGCGATCCGGCGGAAGCGGCGAACGCGGCCTTCTCCGAAGCGCTGGGCGCGCTGGTCATGGCGCGGATGACGACCGATCCCAAGGCGGCGGAGAAGATCCTCCAGAAGGCGCGGAAATCCGTGAAGGAGCGGCTTGGCGTCGCGGACGTGGACACCCGCATCCCCCTGCGCAGCCGCTCCGCGAGCCGGGCCGGGGCGAAGCCGGCCGAAAGGGCCGAAGCCGCCGCCTGAACCGGAAGGCGCCGCCGCCCGCCCGCGCCGCCCCGCGTTCAGCGCGGCACGACGCAGGTGGACGTGCCGTGCGCGAAGATGCGCTCGCCCGGACCGATGATCCGCCCCTCCATGGCGATGAGGGAGCGGCCCCGCGAGATCACGGTGCCGATCACCCGCAGGGGGCCGATGTCGGCGTGGATCGGCTTCAGGAACTTGACGCTGGTTTCGTGGGTCGGGGCGAAGCCGCCTTCCTCCAGCATGGTCACGGCCGCCAGGCCCATGGCGGAATCGAGAACCGTCATCACCCAGCCGCCATGGACGATGCCGCCGGGATTGAGGAAGCGCTCCTCCGGCGTCGCCATCAGTTCGATGCGGCCGATCTCCGGCGGAAGAAGCCGGAACGGTATCGTCTCGGCCATGGGAGGATAGGGCAGGTCGCCCCGCGCCACCGCGCTGATCATGTCGAGGCCGCTCATGCCCCGCCCCTGCAGCCGCGCGGCCATTACAGCGTTTCCAGCGCGAGCGCTATGCCCTGTCCGCCGCCGATGCACAGCGTGACGATGCCCCGGCGAACGCCGTCGCGCTTCATCGAATGCAGCAGCCGCGTGGTCAGCACCGCGCCGGTGGCGCCGATGGCGTGGCCATGGGCGATGGCGCCGCCCTCCACATTGACGATGTCCTCCGGCAGGCCAAGTTCCTGGATGATCGCCAGCGGCACGGCGGCGAACGCCTCGTTGATCTCGAACCGCTCCACGTCCGGCAGCGTCCAGCCCGCCCGTTCGACCGCCTTGACCACGGCGGGGACGGGCGCCAGGCCGAACAGGCCCGGCTCCATCGCCGCGACCGCATGGGCGACGATCCGCGCGGCCGGTTCGACCCCGTTCGCCTCCGCCCAGGCGCGGCTGGCGACCAGCATGGCGGACGCGCCGCTGTTGAGGCCGGGGGCATTGCCGGCGGTGATCGTGCCGTCCGGGCGGAAGGCGGGCTTCAGCCGGGCGAGGCCCTCCAGCGTCGTGTCGGCGCGGGGCGCCTCGTCGCGGGCGAAGCTGGTCTCGCCCTTGCGGCCCTGCACGGTGACGGGGGCGATCTCCGCGTCGAAGCGCCCATCCGCCTGCGCCTGCGCGAAGCGGCTCTGCGACCGTTCGGCCCAGCGGTCCTGCGCATCCCGCGAGATCTGGGATCGGGTGACCAGATCCTCCGTATGCCAGCCCGAATGCCGGCCGGAAAAGGCGTCGTTCAATCCGTCGCGCAGCATGGAATCGATGATCGCCGCGTCCCCCATGCGATAGCCCCAGCGGCCGCCGGTCATCAGATAGGGGGCGCGGTCCATATTCTCCATGCCGCCGGCGACGGCGACGTCGTGCAGGCCAAGCTGCACCTCCTGCGCGGCGCTCACGATGGCCTGCGCGCCCGATCCGCAGACCCGGTTGACGGTGAGGGCCGGGACCGAGACGGGCAGCCCGGCATGGATCGCCGCCTGGCGCGCCGGGTTCATGCCGTTGCCCGCCTGGATCACATTGCCCATGGTGACGGCCCCCACGACCTCCGCCGGGAGGCCGGCGCGGCGCACGGTTTCGCGGATGGCGACGGCGCCCAGTTCGGCGGCGGGCACGTCCTTCAACGCGCCGTTATAACTGCCGATCGGGGTGCGCACGGGATGGGCGAGGATGATTTCCGTGGTCATTCTGGCTTTCCTTCTGCTGTCGTCCGCGCCGCCGGACCGGGCCATGACATGATGATGATCATGCCATTGATCGGGATCGCCGCGCCGCTTTTCAAGGGGGGGGCGCCGATGCCCTGGGCGGATCGGCCGACCCAAGGTCTAATTGTTCCTTCGTCCGAAAGGTTCATCCTGTCCCTCAACCTTCAGACGAGTCCGGGAGAGGATGATGTTACAGCAGGCAATGGCGCGGTTCGCGGGAAAAACGCTGATCCGCGAGAAATACGAGAATTTCATCGGCGGCCAGTGGGTGGCGCCGGTCCGGGGCGAATATTTCGACAATCTGTCGCCCGTGACGGGGCAGAGCGTGTGCAAGGTGGCGCGATCGACCGCCGAGGACATCGAGCTGGCGCTGGACGCCGCGCACAGGGCGAAGGAAGGCTGGGGCCATCGTTCCGCGACCGAGCGGGCCAATATCCTCAACCGCATCGCCCAGCGGATGGAGGACAATCTGGACCTGCTCGCCATGGCGGAGACCATCGACAACGGCAAGCCGATCCGCGAGACGACCGCCGCCGACATTCCGCTCGCCATCGACCATTTCCGCTATTTCGCGGCCTGCGTCCGGTCGCAGGAAGGGTCCATCGCGGAGATCGACCATGACACGGTCGCCTATCATTTCCATGAGCCGCTGGGCGTGGTGGGGCAGATCATCCCCTGGAACTTCCCGATCCTGATGGCGGCGTGGAAGCTGGCCCCGGCGCTGGCGGCGGGCAATTGCGTGGTGCTCAAGCCCGCCGAGCAGACGCCGATGTCGATCATGGTGCTGATGGACCTGGTCGGCGACCTGATCCCCGAAGGCGTGCTGAACGTCGTCAACGGCTTTGGCGTGGAGGCGGGCAAGCCGCTGGCCACCAACAAGCGGATTTCCAAGATCGCCTTCACCGGGGAAACCACCACCGGGCGCCTCATCATGCAATATGCGTCGGAGAACCTCATTCCGGTGACGCTGGAGCTGGGGGGCAAGTCGCCCAACATCTTCTTCGCCGACGTGATGGACGCGGACGACGATTATTTCGACAAGTGCCTGGAAGGCTTTGCGATGTTCGCGCTCAATCAGGGCGAGGTCTGCACCTGCCCCAGCCGGGCGCTGGTGCAGGAGAGCATTTACGAGAAGTTCATCGAGCGCGCCGTCGCCCGCGTCCAGAAGATCGTGCAGGGCAGCCCGCTCGATCCCGCGACGATGATCGGGGCGCAGGCGTCGAACGACCAGCTGGAGAAGATTCTCAGCTACATCGACATCGGCAAGGGCGAGGGCGCGAAGGTGCTGACCGGCGGCACGCGGGCGCATCTGGGCGGCGAGCTGGAGCAGGGCTATTATGTGACGCCGACCGTGCTGGAAGGGCATAACAAAATGCGCATCTTCCAGGAGGAGATTTTCGGCCCCGTGCTGTCGGTCACGACCTTCAAGGACGAGGCGGAGGCGCTGCACATCGCCAACGACACGCTCTATGGCCTGGGCGCGGGGGTGTGGAGCCGCAACGGCAACACCGCCTATCGCATGGGCCGCGCCATCCAGGCCGGGCGCGTCTGGACCAATTGCTACCACGCCTATCCGGCCCATGCGGCCTTTGGCGGATACAAGCAGTCGGGCATCGGGCGCGAGACGCACAAGATGATGCTGGACCATTATCAGCAGACGAAGAACCTGCTGGTCAGCTATTCGACCAAGGCGCTGGGCTTCTTCTGAGGCGGTCGTCATGCCGGAGGCGGGTCGTTCCCCCTTCACGCCTTCGGTTCGGGCGGGCGCCTCTCCCGGGCGTCCGCCTTTTTCTGTTTTCCTTCTCGCTTGAGGGAGAAGGATATGGAGCCTTGCTGAGCGGAGCGAAGCCAGGCGGAGTTGGATGAGGGGGTGGAACCTGCGCTATCCCCCTCACCCAGCTCCGACTAGGCAGCAAGCTGCCAAGTCTGCGCAGCCCTCTCCCTCAAGGGAGAGGGGTAGGAGTGAACCCTATGAACCTTCCATCTCGCATCCTCGCCACGCCGGAGGCCGAAGCGTTGATTGCCCGCCTCACCATGCGGCATGGGCCGCTGATGTTCCACCAGTCCGGCGGCTGTTGCGACGGGTCCGCGCCGATGTGCTTCCCGCGCGGCGAGTTCAGGGTCGGGGGGCAGGATGTGCTCCTGGGTCATATCGCAGGCGATGTGCCGGTGTGGATCGGCGCGGCGCAGTTCGACTATTGGCGGCATACCCAGGTCACCGTCGACGTCGTGCCGGGCCGGGGCGCGGGCATGTCGCTGGAAAGCCCGGAGGGGATGCGCTTCATCGTCCGATCCCGCGTCTTCACCGATGAGGAGAATGCGGCGCTGGAGGCGGCGGGAGAGCCTTTGCGCGGAGCGTGAAACCGCATACACAGAACAGGGAGAAAATGCGGGGAGAGGAACATGACCATGCTGGCGTCGCAGATCGCCTTTGCGTCCAGCCATGCGGGCGATCCGGCCAAGGCCATGGCCGAAGTGGCCGGGCAGTTGGGGGAGGAGCCGCTGGCCGGGATGCTGCTGTTCTGTTCGCACCGTTTCGACCGGGAGGCGCTGGCGCGGGCGGTCAACCCCAGGACGGAGGGGGTGGTGGCGATCGGCTGCACCAGTTCAGGCGAGCTGACCGAAAACGGCTATGACGAGGACAGCTTGAGCGTCGTCGGCTTTCCCGCCTCGGCCTTCCACATGACCTCGCTCTGCTTCGACGACATAGAGAATTTCGATCCCGCCGCGGCGCGGCAGGCGGTGCGCGGGCTGGCGGCGCGGGCGGAGCGGGAAAGCCGCCATCTGGGCGATAAGGTCAATCATGTCGCGCTGTTCCTGGTCGACGGGCTGTCGCACCGGGAGGAATTGCTGACCATGACGATCCAGGACGGGCTGGGCGACATCGCGCTGATCGGCGGATCGTCGGGCGACGGCATGGCCTTTCGCGAGACGGCGGTCTTCCATGGCGGGCGCTTCCATGCCCATGCGGCGGTGGTGGCGATCCTGTCCACGCCGCGCCCGCTGCATGTGTTCAAGGCGCAGCATTACCGGCCCAGCGAGGCGAAGATGGTGGTGACCGGCGCCATCCCGAACGACCGCATCGTGACCGAGATCAATGCGGAGCCCGCCGCGCAGGAATATCTGCGGCTGGCGGGCCATGCGGGCGAGGCGCTGGGCGTCGCCTTCTATGCCGCGCATCCGCTGATGGTGCGGGCGGGGGGCGATTATCATGTGCGGTCGATCCAGAGCGCGAACCCGGACGGCAGCCTCACCTTCTACTGCGCCATCGACGAGGGGATCGTGATGACCGTGGGCGAGCCGGTGGACCGGATTGCGCGGATGGACGCGCTGTTCGCGGACATCGCGGCGGAGGTGGGGCCGGTGGACCGGATCATCGCCTTCGATTGCGTATTGAACCGCATCGATGCCGAGCAGCGGCAGATCACGCGCGCCGTGTCGGAACTGTACGGGCGGCATCGGGTGATCGGCTTCAACACCTATGGCGAGCAATATCATGCGCTGCACGTCAACCAGACCTTCAGCGGGCTTGCCATCGGGCGATGAAGGACGCGCTTCCCTCTTCCGCCGAGATTGAGGCGTTGCGGGAGGAGAACCGCAAGCTGCGCAAGATCAACGCGGCGCTGATCGACCGGGTCGAACGGTCGAGCGACATGGCGGGCAACGCCTTTTCGATGTTCGAGACCGCCATCTCGCTGGAAGCCATGGTGCGGGAGCGGACCGCGCAGTTGGAGGATGCGCTGGCGAAGCTGGCGGAGGCCAATGCCGACCTCGCCTCTGCCCATGGCCGCGCCGACGCGGCGCGGATGCGGCTGCGCGACGCGATCGATTCGATCAACGAAGGCTTCGTGCTGTTCGACGCGGAGGACCGGCTGGTCCTCTATAACGAGGCCTATCTGGGTTTCTGGCCGGAGATCGCGGACCATATCCGCGAGGGCATGAGCTTCGACGAGATCGCCAGGCTGGCGGCCGCCCACCATCGCCCGGTGGGGCAGGACCGATGGGTGTCGGACCGCCTCGCCCGCCACAGCGTGGCGGAGGGCGGGCATGTGCAGGCGCTGTCCGACGGGCGATGGGTGCAGATCAACGAACTGCGCACCAGCGAGGGCGGCATCGTCGGCATCTATACCGACATCACCGAGGCGAAGGCGGAGGATGCGCGAGACCGGGCGCGGGAACTGGCCGAGCGCAACATCGTGTTGCAGGCGACGCTGGACAACCTGTCCGAAGGCGTCTGCCTGTTCGATGCGGAAGGGCGGCTGGCGGCGTGGAACGAGGCGCTGCAACGGCTGCTGGAACTGCCGGAGGACTGGGCGCAGGAGGGGGGAACCCATGCCGCGCTGCTGGACTGGTGCCGGGGCAGGCTGGGCATGGACGACAGAGGCTGCCTGGATCGGGGCGGGGCGCGCCATCGCAGCGAGCTGGTCCATGCCGGGGGGCGCAGTTTCGAGATCCGCAGCAACGCCATGGAGCGCGGCGGGCAAGTGATCGGCTTCACCGACGTCACCGACATGCTGCGCGCGCAGGCGGCGCTGCGCGAAACGGCGGAAACGCTGGAGCGGCGGGTGGCGGAACGCACGTCGGAACTGGAGGCCGAAGTGGCCGAGCGGCGGGAGATCGAGGCGCAGTTGATGGACGCCAAGACGGCGGCGGAAAAGGCGAACCTGTCCAAGACCAGCTTCCTCGCCGCCGCCAGCCACGATCTGTTGCAGCCGTTGAACGCGGCGCGGCTGTTCGTCGCGGCGCTGGGCGACCGGCGGCTGGCGCTGCCGACTCGGGCGCTGGTCAACCAGACCTCTACCGCGCTGGATTCGGTGGAGGACCTGCTGGAGGCGCTGCTGGAGATCAGCCGGCTGGACGCGGGGGCGATCCAGCCGGAGATCAGCGATTTCCGCATCGACCGGCTGCTCGACACGCTGAGGACGGAATTCGCGCCGATGGCGCGATCGGCGGGGCTGGCGCTGACGGTGGAGACGGCTCCGGTCTGGGTGCGGTCCGACATCCGGTTGCTGCGGCGGATATTGCAGAATTTCCTGTCCAACGCGCTGCGCTACACCCAGCGCGGGTCGGTGCGCGTCGCCTGCGTGGCGGAAGGGGAGGGGATCAGGCTGAGCGTCGCGGACAGCGGCCCCGGCATCCCGCCCGACAAGCAGCAACTGATCTTCGAGGAGTTTCGCCGTCTCGACACGCGGGGGGGCAGGGGGGCGGGCGGCAAGGGGCTGGGCCTGGCCATCGTCCGCCGGGCGAGCGACATGCTGCGCCACGAAGTGACGCTGGAATCCGCGCCGGGGCAGGGCGCGACCTTCTCCATCCGCGTGCCGCGGGGCGAAGCGGTGGTGGAGGAAGGGGAGGGCGGCAGCGCGCCGCGCAGCGACCGTTCGATGCGCGGGCTGAAGGTGCTGGTGGTCGACAATGAACGCGCGATCCAGACCGGCATGTCGACATTGCTGGGCGGCTGGGGCTGCGCGGTGGCGACCGCCGCGGGATTCGAGGAGGCGGTGGCGGCCTTCGCCGATGGCGAGGCGCCCGACGTCATACTGGTCGACTATCATCTGGACGACGGCGAGACGGGGGATGCGGTGATCGAACGGCTGCATGGCCATTTCGGGCGGGCGGTGCCCTCCGTGATGATCTCCGCCGACCGGGGCGAGGCGTTGAAGGCGCGGATGGACGGCTGGGGCATTGCGCTGCTGGGCAAGCCGGTCAAGCCCGCGCAGTTGCGGGCGTTGCTGCGGACGATGCTGAAATAGGCGGGGGAGGGGATCAGGAAGGGCGCAGATGCCGCCTTTCCATTTCGTCCAGCACCGCCTGTTCGAACCCGGTCGGATGCTTGGGATCGCCGATCCTGCGGAGGATGGCGAGGAGCTGCTCGTCCGTCAGCTTGGCAGCATCGGCGGCGTCCTTCAGATAATCGTGCACGGCGAGTCTCCGCATCGGTGCGGGAGCCAATGTCGCATGAAAGCCGGGCAAGCTCAATTGAGCGGAAAGACGTAGTTCAGGCGGCGATACGTGACAGGGAAAGGCCGCTCCCCGGAGGAGCGGCCTTGCCATCTTCAGGCCGCCAGGTCGAAGCGGTCGGCGTTCATCACCTTGGTCCAGGCGGCGACAAAGTCGTTCACGAACTTGTCGCCCGCGTCGGCGGAGGCATAGACCTCCGACAGGGCGCGCAGTTGCGCGTTCGACCCGAACACCAGGTCTACGCGCGTGCCGGTCCATTTCTGTTCATTGGACCTGCGGCAGGTGCCGGTGAAGATGTCCTTCTGACCCTCCACCTCCTTCCACGCCGTGCCCATGTCGAGCAGGTTGACGAAGAAGTCGTTGCTGAGCGTTCCGGGGCGGTCGGTGAACACGCCATGGCTCGACCCGCCATGATTGGCGCCCAATACGCGCAGGCCGCCGACCAGCACCGTCATTTCGGGGGCGCTGAGGGTAAGCAACTGGGCGCGGTCGATCAGCAGTTCCTCGACCGGCACGCTGAACGGCACGGGCAGATAGTTGCGGAAACCGTCGACCTTCGGCTCCAGCACCTCGAAATTCTGCACGTCCGTCTGTTCCTGCGAGGCGTCGGCGCGGCCGGGGGTGAAGGGCGCCTCTATGTTGCGCCCGCCATCCTTGGCCGCCTTTTCGATGGCCGCCGATCCGGCCAGCACGATGAGGTCGGCGAGCGAGATCTTCTTCGCGCCCGCGCTGTCGAATTCGGCCTTGATCTTCTCCAATGCCGACAGGACGCGGCCAAGCTGCTCCGGCTGGTTGACGTCCCAGTCCTTTTGCGGAGCGAGCCGGATGCGCCCGCCATTGGCGCCGCCGCGATGGTCCGACCCGCGATAGGTGGAGGCGGAGGCCCAGGCGGTCGTCACCAGTTCCGCGACGCTGAGGCCCGACGCCAATATCTTCTGCTTGAGCGAAGCGACGTCCGCCGCGTCGACCAGGGGATGGTCTACCGCCGGAATCGGATCCTGCCAGATCAGGTCTTCGGCCGGAACCTCAGGCCCCAGATAGCGCGCCTTCGGCCCCATGTCGCGGTGGCACAGCTTGAACCAGGCGCGGGCGAAGGCATCCTCGAACGCGGCGGGATCGTTGCGGAATCGTTCGGAGATCTTGCGATATTCCGGGTCCATCTTGAACGCCATGTCGGCGGTGGTCATCATCGTCGGCACGCGCCTGTCGGGGCTGTGCGCGCCGGGGGCCATGTCCTCCGGCTTCTGGTTGACGGGCTGCCACTGCTTGGCGCCCGCCGGGCTTCGCACCAGCTCATATTCATAGTCGAGCAGCATGTGGAAGAAGCTGTGGTCCCAGGTGCGGGGCGTCGGCGTCCAAGGGCCTTCGATGCCGCTGGTGATGGTGTGGTCGCCCACGCCGCTTTCATAGCCGCTCTGCCAGCCCAGGCCCTGCTGCGCGATGTCGGCGCCTTCGGGTTCCTTGCCGACCTTCGACGCGTCGCCCGCGCCATGCGCCTTGCCGAATGTGTGGCCGCCCGCGGTGAGCGCGACCGTCTCCTCATCGTTCATGCCCATGCGCAGGAAGGTCTCGCGAATGTCCCGCGCCGATTGCAGCGGATCGGGATTGCCGCCCGGCCCCTCCGGATTGACGTAGATCAGGCCCATCTGGATCGCGGCCAGCGGGCTTTCGAGGACCATGTTCTTTTCGGGCTGGATGCGGGTTTCATTGCCCTCCTGGCCGACCCAGAATTCCTCCGTGCCCCAATAGACGTCCTTTTCCGGCTCGAACACGTCGGCGCGGCCGCCGCCGAAGCCAAAGACCGGGCCGCCCATCGACTCGATGGCGACATTGCCCGCCAGGATCATCAGGTCCGCCCAGCTCAGCTTCTGGCCATATTTCTGCTTGATCGGCCAGAGCAGGCGGCGCGCCTTGTCGAGATTGGCATTGTCCGGCCAGCTGTTGAGCGGCGCGAAACGCTGCGATCCGGAGGAAGCGCCGCCGCGCCCGTCGCCGGTGCGATAGGTGCCCGCCGAATGCCAGGCCATGCGGATGAAGAAGGGGCCGTAATGACCGTAATCCGCCGGCCACCAGGGCTGGCTGTCGGTCATCAGCGCGGTCAGATCGCGCTTCACCGCCTGATAATCCAGCGTCTTGAATGCCGCCGCATAATCGAAATCGTCGCCCAGCGGATTGCCCGACAGGCCGTTCTGCTGAAGGATGTCGAGCGAAAGCTGGTTCGGCCACCAGTCGCGATTGGTGCGCCCCAGCAGGGATCGCAGCGCGGCGGGTTCCTTCACGGGACAGGACAGCGGATCATTGCTCGTCTTTGCGTCCATTGCACGATTCCTTTCAGCTTCTCCGGGGACCGGGATTCTAGGCCATGCCCCGCCAGGGGGGAACTGCGAAGGCCATGTTATTTTTCCGATGACAGTGTTGAATTTATTGCATGAGAGGGGACCGCGCCGGCGGCGTTCGCTCTCCGCCCGGAGGACGCAAGCTCGCTGCGCTCGCGCCTGCGGAAGGGGAATATCATCGCCTAGATGCTGAACGCGAAATGGCCGGCGCCCTTTTGCAGCCGCCGCCAATTCTCCGCATTCATGTGCACCAGCGTGTGGTGGTCGCCGCCCTCGAACCAGACATCCTGATCCATCAGCATGTCGTCGTCGATGATCGTCTTCAGCCCATAGGCCGCGCCCACCGGCGGGATCGCGCCCAGTTCGCAGTCGGGGAACAGCGCGGCTGTCGTATGTTCCTCCGCCAGCGAGACGTCGCGGGCCAGCCATTGCTGCAGGAAGTTGAAGCTCACATGCTTGGAGGAGGGAAGGACGGCCAGCATATATTCGTCGCCCGCCTGCACCAGCACGGCCTTCGCCACCTGACGGCCAGGGACATGCGCCGCCTGGGCCGCCCGCGCCATTTCGCTGGAATGTTCGTGCGGCCATTCGTCGAAGCGCGTGCCGCAACGGTCCATATAGCCGCGCAATCTCTGGGAAATCGCCATGACATCCTCCATCGCCCTGTGCCCGAAGGCATGGTCAGGCGGGCGTCGTGCGCGGTGCCGGAAGGGGTTGCCGGCACAAGGGCGGGCGGCGGGTCTGGCCATGCCGTCAGTGGGTCAGGAATAGCAGATTTGCGGCCGATAGCCAATCGCCCCTGCTGCCCATTGCCGGCTGCGGTCAGGGCCGGCCGGCGTCGGGCGCGGTGGCATTGCCGCCGCCCAGCGCGATCTGCATGTAGACGGTGTCGAGCCAGCGGCCCGCCTTCCAGCCCATGCCGGTGAGCCGGCCCGCCTGCCGGAAGCCGCAGGCGGCGTGGAGCGCGACCGAGGCGGGTTCGCCGCCGCCGATCACCGCCACCATCTGGCGGAAGCCGAAGGCCTCCGCCGCGTCCAGCAGCGCTTCCAGCAGCGCCCGGCCGATGCCGCCGCCGCGCCGGTCGTGCGCGACGTAGATGCTGTTTTCGCAGGCATGGGCATAAGCGGGCCGGTCGCGGAACTGCGTCGCATAGCAATAGCCGACCACCTCCGCGCCGTCGCACGCCACCAGGAAGGGCCAGCCCCGGCCGGTCACGCGCCCGATCTTGGCCACGGTCTCCGCGACGGTCGGCGGCACGAGTTCGTAGCTGGCCGTGCCGTGCAGGACGTGGTGCGCGTAGATGGCGGCGATGGCGGCCGCGTCCCCGGCCGTCGCGTTCCGGACCGTGACAGATGACGATGTGCTCATGCAGCCTCCATCAGCAGCAGGTGCCTTCACCAACGAGGGAGCCGCAAGATTCCTTACCTGTCATGCAGCAAATTCCAAGCGAGTCCATCGATCGCCGGGCCGCGCTGCGAAGGAGAGGCTCAATCGGCGCGGAAATGCACCTGATTGGCCTTGATCACCGCCTGGGTGCGGCTGAGCACGCCCAGCTTCTGGAGGATGGCGGAGACATGCGCCTTGATGGTGGTCATCGACACGCCCAGATCATGCGCGATCTGCTTGTTCAGCCGCCCGCGCACCAGATGCGCCAGCACCGTCTTCTGCTGCGGCGTCAGGCTGTCGATGCGGCGGGCGATCTCATCCTCCTCCGCCGTCGGGGCGACGCTCTCGCCCATGGCTTCGGGCAGGTAGATTTCGCCCGACACCACGCGATGGAGCGCATCGACGATGGCGCTGCGCTTCAGCGACTTGGGAATGAAGCCCGCGGCGCCGGCGGCAAGAGCCTCCTGCACGATGGCGCGGTCGAAGGCGCCCGACACCATCACCACGGGCAGGATCGGGAAACGATCCCGCAGCAGTTTGAGGCCATCGAGGCGGCGGACGTCGGGAATGTTGAGGTCGAGGAGGATGAGGTCGAAATTATCCTGCTTCTCCAGCAGCGAGACGGCCTCGTCGAGCGTCGCCGCCTCGAATATCTCGATATTGTCGAAGCTGATCGCGATCACGCTGCGCAGCCCGTCGCGCACGAGGGGATGATCGTCGACGATCAGCACCCGCTCCATGATTGCCTCGCCACCCATATACCGCCCCACCCCTCGACCCGGATCATCGGACAAGTCATGGGCCGTGGCAAGCCGCATCGCGCCGGGCGGAATTGCCGGGATGGAGTGCATGTGGTTGCCGCGTCCCATGACGATCATCGTTCTTGTCCTCTTATCCGGGCAGCTTGAACACCCAGAGCGCGCCGCCCTGGTTGATGTCCTTGAAGCTCTTGGCGACTTCGCCGCCCCACAGCGGCACCGCGCCGCCCCAGCCGGACATCACCGCCACATATTGCTCGCCATCCTGTTCCCAGGTGACGGGGCTGCCCACCACGCCGGAGCCGGTCTGGAACTTCCACAATTCCTGGCCGGTCTTCGCGTCGAAGGCCTTGAGATACCCCTCCGGCGTGCCGGTGAAGACCAGGTTGCCCGCCGTCGAGAGCACGCCGCCCCAGAGCGGCGCCTTGTTCTTATATTCCCAGACGATCTTGCCGGTCTTCGGGTCCATGGCGCGCAGCGCGCCGATATGATCCTCCGCAATGGGCTTGATGGTGAAGCCCGCGCCCAGATAGGCCGCCCCCTTCTTGTAGGCGATCGGCTCGTTCCAGATGTCCATGCCCCAGTCGTTGGACGGAATGTAGAAAAGGCCGGTGTCCTGGCTGTAGGCCATGGGCATCCAGTTCTTTCCGCCCAGGAAGCTGGGGCTGGCGAAGACGGACGATCCCTTGGCCGTCTCGCCCGGCGCGCCGGGGCGGTTGGCGTCGTTGTAATTGGGCCGGCCGTTCTTGTCGAAGCCGTTGGCCCAGGTCGTCTGCATGACGAACTTGCTGGCGCTGATGAACTTGCCGTTGGTGCGGTCCAGCACGAAGAAATAGCCGTTGCGGTCGGCCTTCGCGCCCAGCTTCATCGGCTTGCCGTTGACGGTGGCGTCGAAGGGGATGAATTCGTTGACGCCGTCGAAGTCCCAGCCGTCATGCGGGGTCGTCTGGTAATGCCATTTGATGACGCCGGTGTCGGGATCGATGGCGAGGGTCGAACTGGTGTAGAGATTGTCGCCCTTGCGCAAATGGCTGTTCCAGGGCGCGGGGTTGCCGGTGCCGAAGAACAGCAGGTCGGTTTCCGGGTCATAGGTGCCGCCCAGCCAGGTCGCGCCGCCGCCGGTCTTCCACAGGTCGCCGGTCCAGCTTGCGTTGGTCTTGCCGGTGAGGCCGTTGTCCTTGCCGTTGAGGGTGCCCATGTGCCCCTCGATCGTCGGGCGGCGCCAGACCAGCTCGCCGGTGTTGACGTCGCGCGCTTCCACCGCGCCGACGATGCCGAATTCGCCGCCCGAATTGCCGTAGATCACCTTGCCCTTCACCACCATCGGCGCGGCGGTGGCCGAATAGCCGGCCTGGTAATCCGCGATCTGCTTGTTCCAGATGACCTTGCCGGTGTGGCGATTGAGCGCGACCATGTGCGCGTCCAGCGTGGCGAAGATGATCTTGTCGCCATGGATGGCCGCGCCGCGGTTCACCACGTCGCAGCAGGGCATGATCCCTTCGGGCAGGCGGGCGTCATATTGCCACTTTTCCTCCCCGGTGCGGGCGTCGAAGGCGAACAGGCGCGAATAGCTGCCGGTGACGTAGATGGTGCCGTCATAGACGATGGGCTGCGCTTCCTGCCCGCGCTGCTTTTCCCCGCCGAGCGAGGAGGAGAAGGCGGGAACCAGCTTCGCGACGTTGGAGGCGTTGATCGCCTTCAACGGGCTGAAGCGCTGCGCCTTGGGGCCCATGCCGTATGTCAGGACGTCGCCGGGCGTCGCCGCGTCGTTCATCAGGTCCGCATCGGTCGGCCCTTCGGCCAGCAACGGCGCGGCGGCGACCGCCAGGCCCAGGATCGCGGCGCCGGACAGGGCTCGCGTCAAACGTCCTTTCATTCCATCCTCCCTCTGTTGAAAGGGCGTGATTGGCGCCCCCACCCTTTGAAGATTATTGCACCCATGCTGCGCAGCAATTGGACCTTGGGTCGGGCGCGTCCCTCCCTCCCCGGCGGGAGGGGGAATGGTCATCCGGCCGCGAGGGCAGGGGTCCACTCGACGCCATAGGTTGCGAACAGCGCCTTCATCTCGCCGCTTGCGGCCATGGCGGAGACGATCTCCTCCACCGCATCGCCCAATGTGCGGCTGTTTTCCCTGACCGCCATGCCGATGTCCCAGCCGGGCGAGGTGAAGGCGGGCAAAGGCCCCTTGCGCACCGTCAGCGACCCGCCCCGGTGCAGCCCTTCCTCGATCTGGGCGCGGCTGGCGAGCACGGCGTCCGCCTTGCCCGCCGCCACGGCCGCGACGGCTTCGGCGCCGCTGGGATAATGCGCCACGTCCTTCGCCAATATGCCGCCGAAGGAGCCGATCAGGTAGAAGTCGGGAATGGAGTCGAGTTCGGCCGCCAGCCTGTGCCCGCGCCATCCGGTGGGCGGCGCCTCCAGGTCGATGGCGTTGCGCATGCCGGCAAAGCGGAAGCTCTCGCGATAATAGGGGGCGACGATCGCCACCTGGTCGTTGCGGGCGGCGAAGGTCCGGTCGAAGGGGACGTGCAGCATCAGGTCGCCCGGCGCGAAGCCCAGCAGGCCGCCCTTCCACACGCCATGGCGCAGGTCGTCGTCCACGCTTTCGTCCGCGACAAGCTGTGCGACGTCGGCGCGCACGCCCAGCTTCCGGGCGATGGCGCCGGCCAGGTCGACGTCCAGCCCGGCGAGCTTGCCGCCTTCCTCCCAGGACCAGGGGCGGTTGTCCTTGTAGACCACCACCCGCAGCACGCCCAGTTCCCTGACCTTGCCCAGCGGGGCCGCCTGGGTCGTCCCCGGCAGCAGCCCCAGCGCCAGTGCCGCGCCCGCGCCGCCCAGCAGGCTTCGCCGGTCGATCATGCCCTCAGCCCTGGAACTTGGTTTCTAGCCAGGCGCGGATCGCCCAGCCGGCCTTCTGGCCCAGCACGTCGCCGAAGGGCGGCATATAGACCTTTCCGTCATGGCTGGAGCCGTGGCGGAAGCGCTCCACGAACCACTGGTCGCCCGATTCGCCCTGTTCCAGATAGCGCAGGTCGGGCGCGATGCCGCCGCTTTCCGCGTCCAGCCCGTGGCAGCGGGCGCAATTCTGGCCATAGGCGGACTGGCCGATCTCTATGGCCTTGGCATTGCCGCTATAGGGGTTCTTCGCCAGCCATTCCTCGCCGATGTCCGGCAGGGCGGAGGTGTCGACCGCCTGCGGCGTCACATTGCCGTGCGCCATCAGGCCGGTTGCCGTGGTCGCGCCCAATATGGCCATGGCGCCCAGCAGCGAGATGCGTCCCAGATTCATGCTCGAAATCCTCACCCGATATGATTGGGGCGAGTGTAGGGCAGCGGGCTTTGACGCCCTATTGGCCGTTGGTACAATCCCGGTCGAGGGGCGCGCGCTATAATCATGCGCAGGAACAGGCTGCGGGTTGGGAGAGGATTGTGAAGCGCATCTTTCTGGCGGGGTTGATGCTGGCTCCCGCGATCGCCCAGGCGGCGAGCGCGCAGGCGGAGACGCTCTATGTCTCCAACGAGCGGGGCAACAGCGTCAGCGTGATCGATGCGGCCAGCGCGAAGGTGGTGGCGACCTGGGCCGTGGGCGGCCGTCCTCGCGGGATCACCGTGTCGAAGGACGGGAAATATATCTATCTCTGCGCGTCGACCGACCATGCCGTGCAGGTGATCGAGCGCGCCACGGGAAAGGTCGTGGCGGAACTGCCGTCCGGCGAGGATCCGGAGCAGTTCTTCCTCTCGCGCGATGGCGGGACGCTGTTCGTCGCCAATGAGGACGATGCCGCGCTGACCGCCATCGACCTTGCGAACCGGACCGTCGCCTTTCAGGTCGGCGTCGGCGGCGAGCCTGAAGGCGTGGCGCAAAGTCCCGACGGCCGGTGGGTGGCGGTGACTTCGGAGGAGGAGAATGTCGTCAACTGGGTGGACGTGGCGAAGCGGGAGATGGTCGACGCGACGCCCGTGGACCTGCGCCCGCGGCATGTGGAGTTCACCGGCGACGGCGCGCAGCTGTGGGTCGCGGCGGAGGTGGGCGGGACGGTGCAGATCGTCGACGCGGCCTCCCGCAAGGTGGTGGAGACGCTGCATTTCGCCATTCCGGGCGTGGCGGACCATCGCATATTGCCCTGCGGCATCCGCTTCACGCCCGACGGCAGGACGGCGGTGGTGGCGCTGGGGCGCGCGGACCATGTCGCGCTGGTGGACGTGGCGAGCCGCAAGGTGCGCGCCTATGTGCCGGTGGGCAGGCGGGTATGGCATGTCGCCGTCAGCGGCGACGGGGCGCGGGCCTATGCGGCCAATGGCCTTTCGGACAATGTGAGCGTGATCGATCTGGCCAAGGGCGAGGTCACGGGAACGATCCCGGTGGGCGCGGCGCCGTGGGGGATCGTGGCGGTTCGGTGAGAGGCGACGGCGCCGGGATGCGGGGATAGATTCGGAAGGGTCTGGAACTGGCTGGCCAGTTGCGGTCATCAGTTTTCCGTCACCCCGGGCTTGACCCGGGGTCCCGCTTTCTTTCTGAGTGCCCGCCTGGAAAAGGCAGCGGGACCCCGGATCAAGTCCGGGGTGACGAATAGGGGGAGCGGTGACGAATAGGGGGAATGGCCGCTCCCTACCCAGAGCGGTCCGTGCCGTCCGGTCGATCATGGGTCGGGCCGACGCTCCCCCTCCTCCTTCCAAGGGAGGAGGCCCTAAGTCCAATTTCCGCTGCGGCCCAAGCGTTTCACTCTCTCTTCTGCCGGGGGCATTGACCGGCACAAAGAGGGAGGATGTTATGAAAAGGACGCTGCTCCTCGCGAGCGCGGCCATGGGGCTGCTTTGCGCGACTGCCACGCCGGCCATGGCCGGGACCACCGCCGACCTGCTGAAGCGGCTGCATGAAAAGGGTATCCTCTCCGACGAGGAATATCAGGAACTGCTGAAGAATGAGAGCGCGGAGGCGGCCGCCGCGCCGGCCGCGCCGCCGGTGACGCCGGACGCGTCGGGCGGCGGGCGGACCGTCCGCATGACCGACAGCGGCGTCGGCTTCGAAATGGGCGACATCACGCTCAAATTCTCCGGATCGGTCAACGGCTTCTACGTCCATGACGATGGCGAGGCGCCCAGCGCCACCAACAGCGTGGTCGGCGGCGTGGCGACGGTGGGCGGCAACAGTTCCGCCATCCGCAACGGCCTGCTGCCCGGATTCCTGAAGGTGGAGGTGATGACCAACCAGGGCGGATGGGATGTGGGCGCGCATTTCGGCATGTATCCCGGCATCAATTCGGTCAACTATGCGGCGGGCGGCGGCGCGAACAGCCCCGGCAATCCGCGCGGGCTGCAGACGGCGGGCATCGATTTCCGCCAGACCTACCTGACCTTCGGCCGGCCCGGTTTCGGCGAGGTGAAGATCGGCCGCGACATCGGCCTGTTCGCCTCCGAGCAGATATTGAACGACATCACCCTGCTGTCGTCGGGCACGCCGGCAGGCAATGTCGCGCCGTCCAACACCACGCTGGGGCGGATCGGCGTCGGCTATATCTACACCGATTTCCAGCCGCAGATCACCTATACCACGCCCAGCTTCAGCGGCTTCACGGCCAGCATCGGCATTTTCGAGCCGCTGTCGTCGCTGACCGGACCGGCGGAGTCGAACAAGGAGCCGGGCTTCCAGGGCAAGCTGGTCTATGACGGCAAGCTGGGCGGCGTGGCCACCCGCCTGTGGGCGGCGGGCATCCGGCAGAAGCATGACGTGATCGCCGGGCCGGACTATACCGGCTGGGGCTGGGACGCGGGCGCGAAGGTGACGGTGGGTCCGCTGACGCTGGTCGGCACCTATTATGACGCGTCGGGCCTCGGCACGACGGCGCTCAACCTGTTCGACACCGATGGCCTGGGCAACAAGCGCGACAGCCATGGATTCTATCTGCAGGGGTTGGCGAGCTTCGGGAAATTCTCTGTCGGGGGCAGCTATGGCGAGAGCAATCTCGACTACGCCAATGCCGCCGACGCGCTGGCGAACCCGACGCTGGTGGACAAGAATTCCAGTTGGGTCGGGCAGGTCCGCTATGGCCTGACGAGCTGGGTCACGCTGCTCGGCGAATATGTCCACACCAAGTCGGAAGCGCATAACGGCAACCAGGCGAGTTCCGACGCCATTGCGGCGGGGGCCATCCTGTTCTTCTGATCCCGACCGAAGGAACAATGTCACGGGGCGGGGCCGCATCCTAACAGGGGTGCGGCCCCATTTTTTTTCATGGCTGGACAATGGCCTGGCCGTCGAGGAACAAAGAAGAAGAGGCGCAGGGATGAGGAAGGGCATGTGGCTGGCCGGCACGGCGTTGGCGATTCTGGCGGGGCAGGCATCCGTCCAGAGCGCATGGGCGGACAATGCCGACGCCGTCGAGGCGGAGCGGCAGCCGATCGTCGTCACCGCGCCCGGCGGCGCGATCGACGCGGACGATGCGCTGCGCCTGACCGGCGCGGACATCGGCCGCGCGGGGACGCCCGACCTGCTGGGCGCGCTCACCCGGTCCATCGCCGGCGTCACCCTGCAGGACGCGCAGGGCAATCCGTGGCAGCCCAATCTGGTCTATCGCGGCTTCACCGCCTCGCCGCTTCAGGGGCAGGCGCAGGGGCTGGCGGTCTATCTCGACGGGGCGCGCTTCAACCAGCCCTTTGGCGACACGGTCGCCTTCGACCTGTTGCCGGAGGCGGCGATCCGCAGCGTCACCCTGTTCGACAGCAGCGCCGTCTATGGCCTGAACGCGCTGGGCGGGGCGATGGTGATCGACACCAAGACCGGGACCAGTGATCCGGGGTTGGAGGCAAGCCTGACCGGCGGCCGCTTCGGTTCGCGGGAGGCGAGCGTGGCGAGCGGCTTCCGGAAGGGTGATTTCAGCGCCTTCGGCGCGTTCCAGTACGGCCATGAGGATGGCTGGCGCGACCATTCGCCCTCCACGCTCTACAATGGCTATGCCGATCTGGGTTTCGACACGGCGACGGGCGGGCTGCATCTGAAGTGGATCGGCGCCGACACGGACCTGACCGGCAATGGCGTCGCGCCGGTCGAACTGCTGGCGGCGGACCGGCGCGCGGTCTTCACCTGGCCGGACAATGCCAGGGCGCGCTATGGCCGGGTCAGCCTGCATCCCTGGGTCGCGCTGGGGGAGGGGACGCGGATCGAGGGCACGCTCTATGCCCAGCAGTTGAAGCTGCGCACGGTGAACGGCGACGCCGCCGACATAGAGGGGTGCGAGGACGGGCTGCTCTGCCTGGAGACCGTCGAGGGGGCGGACGAGGCGTTGCTGACCGATGCCGACGGCCGCGCGATCGCCGATGTGTTGGGCGGCGAGGGCTATGGCGTGCTGAACCGGGGGCGGCTCGACAGCCGGGCGATGGGCGCGCTGGTCCAGATCATCGACGAGCGGCCGTTAATGGGCGGGCGCAATCACCTTGCCGTCGGCTTGAGCCATGACACGAGCCGCAGCCTTTTCGGCGCGGCGACCGAACTGGGCGCGCTGACGGAGGATCGCGGCGTGGAGGGGCTGGGGCTGGCCATCGTCCAGGCGGACGGCGCGATCGGGCCGGTGGGCCTGGTCGCCCATGCCAGCTATTGGGGGCTGTTCGCGCAGGACCGGCTGCCGCTGACCGACCGGCTGTCGGCGGAGATCGGGCTGCGCTACAATCATGTCTCCATCGCGATGCGCGACCGGATCGGCACGGCGCTGAACGGCGATCATCGGTTCAGGCGGCTGAACCCCGGCCTGGAGTTCGACTATCGGCTGTCGCAGGGGCTGAACCTGCGGGTCGGCTATGCGCAGAGCAATCGCGCCCCGACGCCCGCCGAACTGTCCTGCGCCGACGAAAATGCGCCGTGCAGCCTCGCCAATTTCTTCATCGCCGATCCGCCGTTGAAGCAGGTCGTCGCCAAAAGCTGGGAAGCGGGCGCGGGCGGGCAGGGCCGATGGGGCGGGTTCCGGCTGGAATGGCTGTTGTCCGCCTATCGCACGCGCAACCGCGACGACATTCAGTTTGTCGCGTCCGACATCCGGGGGCGCGCCTGGTTCCGCAATATCGGCGCGACCCGGCGGCAGGGCGTGGAATTCACCCTGAAGGCGATGCGCGGCGGCCTTTCCGGGGCGTTCAGCTATGCCTTCACCGATGCGACCTACCGGCACGATCTGGCGCTTTCCAGCCCCGCCAATCCGGCGGCGGACGAGGACGGCGTGATCCTTGTCCAGCCGGGGGACCGGCTGCCCGGCATTCCGCGCCACAGCGCGACGCTGTCGCTGGACTATGCCGGGCGCGGCTGGTCGGTCGGCGGCGACCTGATAGCGCGGACGGGGCAATATCTGGTGGGCGACGAGGGCAATGACCAGCCGCGGCTGAAGGGCTATGCGCTGGTCAACCTGCGCGCCGGGATCGACATCGTGCCGGGGGTGACGCTGTTCGGGGAGTTGCGCAACGCGCTGGACCGCAGATATGCGACCTTCGGCACGTTCACCGACGTCGGGGAGGTGGAGATGGCGCAGGCGCCGGACGCGTCCGATCCCCGCGCCTATGGACCGGGCGCGCCGCGCCGCTGGTATGCGGGGGTGAAGGCGCGGTTCTAGGAGGGATCGACATTCAGCCCTGACGGCCTGCAAATGGTGCTAGTCGGGGCGGTCGATGCGGGGCAGAAGCCGCGCCTCCAGCCCCGGATAGAGGTGCGAGACGCTGCGCTGCAGTTCATAACGCGCCGCCGCCATGGTCGCGAAGCGCGGCGGGATCGGCAGTTCGCCCGCCTCCACCATGTCGAGGCCCGATTGCACCGCCTGCGTCAGCGCATCCTCCAGCCAGTCGATCCAGTCGCGGGTCTGGGCGATGGCGGCCCGGCCGCCCGGATCGAACGGGCCGTGACCGGGGACCAGGCCGCCATGCGGTTCCCGCGCCAGCCGGTCGAGACTGGCGCGCCAGCCGGGGAGGTCGGCGGTCGGGGTGCTGGGGGCGCGGTCGTGGAAGACGAGGTCGCCGCCGATCAGCAGGCCGCTGCGTTCGTCCAGCAGCGCCAGGTCCGCGCCGCTATGGCCCGAAAGCGCCAGCAGCCGCAGCCCGCGCCCGCCGAACTCCTCCCGTCCGGCGGTGATCGGCCGGCCCGGCAGGACCAGTTCGGTGCCGCGCATCCAGTCGTTCAGCAGCCGGTACATGGCGTCGGAATAGCCGCGCCCCTCGCGGGCCAGAGCCTCTATCGTGCCGGGCAGGGCCGCGACGATCCGGGGATCGAAGGCTGCAATGCCCATGCCGTGATCGGGATGCAGATGGGTGACATAGACGCGGATCACCGGCTGGCCGGTCAGTCCCTCCGCCACCTTGCGCAGCGCCTGTCCATAGGCGAGCGATGGGCCGCAGTCGCACAGCACTGTTCCAGCGGGCGTGGCGATGACGGCGATATTGGCGATGGCGCCGCCATTGGCCGGCCCCATGGGCGCGTCCGCGCCGTGGATCATCCAGATGCCGTCCGCGACCGCGATGGGGGCAATCGCATAGCTGCCCCGCGCCTGCGCGGGCGTGACGGCCAGCGCCATGCTCCCCGCGATCAGCCTGCGCCGGGTCAGCATCATCGCGGCAGGGGCGACTGGCGCGCGACGGACAGCGTCGCGCGATAATCGCGTCCATTGGTGTCGCGGGCATCGACGGCCAGCACGTCGCCCGCCGCCGCGTGGGGAATCAGGGTGATGGCCGGATCTTCCGCGACCGAGGCCCAGATTTCCATCCGGCCCAGTTCGCGACCGGCGGCGTCGCTGACGGTCAGTCGCTCCAGATGATAGGTGGGAATGGCGTCGACCAGTCCGGTGTCCATCGGGTGGCGGAAATTGAGGCGCAGGCGGCTGGCGGGAACCGGCCCCGCGACGGGCCAGGCCTCGCCCCTGATTTCCCCCAGATGCTGCGCCCAGTCGCCCTTGACGCGGCTGACCGGGGGCGTCGAGCAGCCGCCGCCCGCCGCGTCGATCCAGCCGCCCGACACCAGCCATTCGCCGCTCGCCAACTGCACCGCGCCGCGCACCGGGGTGCGCTGGTCCAGCTTGATGCGGGTGGCGAGATAGGCTTCGCCGTCCGTCGGGCGATAGTCGATGGCGATGGGAATGGGATTGAGGTCCGCCAGCAGGACGATGCGCCGGACGCCGGCGATGGCGCGGGCGTCGATGGCGACGGGGAAGCTGCGCTGGTTCTCCGCGATCTCAGGGAAGCCGACCTTCACCCGCGGATCGAAGCGGACCGGATCGTCGCCGAACAGCAGCTTCGCATGGGCTTCCCACATCGGCGAACCCAGCGGGTCGGCGGGCACGGATGCGCCCGCCCGCGCCGCCAGCGCGAGCAGGGCCAGGGTCATGGCTGCGCAGCTTCGCCTTTTCACGTCCTTCTCCCTTGGTGCAGGTCTACAGCCGGGCGCGATGCGCTACCATTGGCCCTTGGGTCGGATGGGGAGGGAGGCGGAATGAGAAGGACGATCTGGGCCGGAGCCTTGCTGCTTTGCGCGGCGCCCGTGGCGGCGGAGCCATTGTTCGGGCCTGACGGCTATCGGATCGCCGCCTATCGCGCGCCCGTTTCCCGTCCGCCCGACGGGGTCGGGCGGATCGCGCCGTCCGCCGCGGCGGCCCTGCGGCCGGGCCGGGATGCGCTGTTCCTGGACGTCCTGCCGGCCGAGGGCGGGCATCGGGAGGGCGACGGGCGCTGGCGGCTGGCGGCGCCGCATGAGAGCATTCCGGGCGCGCGCTGGTTCCCCGAAGCGGGGCGGGGCGTGCTTGCGCCGGGGATCGCGGCCTGGTTCGCAGGCGCCGTGCACCGGCTGACCCGCGGACGGCGGGATCGGATGCTGGTCGTCTTCTGCCGATCCGATTGCTGGATGAGCTGGAACGCGGCGCGGCGGCTGCGCGCCTTGGGGCATCGCAATGTCTGGTGGCTGGCGGAGGGGACGGACGGCTGGCGCGACCTGGGGCGGCCGCTGGTCCAGGTGATGCCGGAGGGGGGCGTGGCGCCTTAGGGGGCGTGCGGACGAATTCGAAATGCCGGGAATGGTCGATCCTAGACATTCCCCTGCCGCAGGCGGGAGGGGCCAGGGGTGGGCGCGACCCCGGACTTGATCCGGGGGAGCTTCCGGCTTAGCCGATGGGAATAGCCCTTTATGTCGCGCTAGCCCACCCCCTAACCCCCTCCCGCTTGCGGGAGGGGGGATGACGGCGAACCCACCAAATCACCCAGTCGGGCGAGTCCTGCATTTGCCCACGCATCCTAGGACCAATGGCCCATTGCGGGCGTCCGCCGCGCTGCGTCATCTCTCGCCCAAGCATGTTTGCATGGGAGAGAGCCTTGACCGAGATTCGCATCACCCTGGGCGGCCTTGCCGCCGCCGCGCTCCTGACGCTGGCGCCGCTTTCGGCGCAGGCCAGGGAGATCATCGTCCACATGAAGAACCAGGGCGCGGAGGGCGCCATGGTGTTCGAGCCGTCCTTCGTGAAGGCGGCGGTGGGCGACACCATCCGTTTCCAGCCGACCCATCCCAGCCATAATGCCGAAACCATGGCGACCATGCTGCCGGCCGGCGCGACCCCGATGAAGGGCGCGATGAACAAGGAGGCGGTGCTGACCGTCACCAAGCCCGGCCTCTACGGCATCAAGTGCATGCCGCATTATTCAATGGGCATGGTCGCGCTGGTGCAGGTGGGCAAGGTCGCCCCGGCGGACCTCGCCGCCGCCAGGGCGGTGAAGCTGCCGCCCTTTGCCGCCAAGCGGATGACCGCCGCGCTCGCCAAGGTGAAGTGAGATCCGCCGATGCTGACCACGGCCCCCCATGTCTATCCCGTGCCGCCGGCCTGGTCGGCGGAGGCGAAGGTCGATGCCGCCGCCTATGCCGCGGGCTATCGCCGATCGCTGGATGACGCCGACGCCTATTGGCTGGAGCAGGCGAAGCGGCTCGACTGGCTGCGCGAACCCACGCGCGCCGACGAGAGCAGCTTTGCCGAAGGGGATTTCGGCATAAGCTGGTTCAGCGACGGCATGCTGAACGCGTCGGCCAATTGCATCGACCGGCATCTGGCCGAGCGCGGGGACCAGGCGGCGATCGTCTGGGAACCGGACGACCCGGAGGAACCGGCGCGGCGCTTCACCTATCGGCAGTTGCATGAAGAGGTGTGCCGCTTCGCCAATGTGCTGAAGCGCGCTGGCGTGGGGCGCGGGGACCGGGTGACGCTCTACCTGCCGATGATCCCCGAAGCCGCCTTCGCCATGCTCGCCTGCGCCCGCCTCGGGGCGATCCATTCGGTGGTGTTCGGCGGCTTTTCGCCTGAGGCGCTGGCGGGACGGATCACCGATTGCGACAGCCGCATCGTCATCACCGCCGATGAGGGGCGGCGCGGCGGCAGGACCGTGCCGCTGAAGCGCAATGTCGATGCGGCGGCGGCGCTGGCGCCGGTCCTGAAGCGCGTGATCGTCGTCCGGGCGACGGGCGGGGACGTCGCGATGGACCCTGCGCGGGACGCCTATTATGACGAACTGGCCGCTGAGGTCTCCGCCGACTGCCCGGCGGAGGCGATGAATGCCGAAGACCCGCTGTTCCTGCTCTACACCTCCGGATCGACGGGCAAGCCCAAGGGCGTGCTGCATTCGACCGGCGGCTATCTGCTCTGGGCGGCGATGACCTTCGACCTTGCCTTCGACCATCGGCCGGGCGAGGTCTTCTGGTCCTCCGCCGATGTCGGCTGGGTGACGGGCCACAGCTATATCGTCTATGGGCCGCTGGCCAATGGCGGCACCACGCTGATGTTCGAGGGGGTGCCGAACTGGCCGACGCCCAGCCGCATCTGGGAAGTGGTCGACCGGCATCGGGTGACGACGCTCTACACCGCGCCGACGGCGCTGCGTTCGCTGATGAAGGAGGGGGACGATCATGTCACCCGCACCAGCCGCGCCTCGCTGCGGCTGATGGGCACGGTGGGGGAGCCGATCAATCCCGAAGCCTGGCGCTGGTATCATGAGGTGGTGGGCGAGGGGCGCTGCCCGATCGTCGACACCTGGTGGCAGACGGAGACGGGCGGGCACATGATCACGCCGCTGCCGGGCGCGACGGACCTGAAGCCGGGCGCGGCGACCAAGCCCTTTTTCGGGGTGGAGCCGTTGCTGGTCGACGGCAACGGCCTCGCCGTGGAGGGCGAAGGCGAGGGCAATCTCTGCATCGCGAGAAGCTGGCCGGGGCAGGCGCGGACGGTGTGGGGCGATCATGAGCGCTTCTTCCAGACCTATTTCACGACCTATCCGGGGTTGTACTTCACCGGCGACGGCTGCCGGCGCGACGCGGACGGGGACTATTGGATCACCGGCCGCGTCGACGACGTCATCAACGTGTCGGGCCACCGCATGGGCACGGCGGAGGTCGAAAGCGCGCTGGTTCTGCACGAGGCGGTGGCCGAGGCGGCGGTGGTCGGCTTCCCGCACGACATCAAGGGGCAGGGCATCTACGCCTATGTGACGCTGAACAGCGGCGAGGAAGCGAGCGACGAACTACGCCAGGCGCTGGTCAAATGGGTGCGCGGCGAAATCGGGCCGATCGCGACGCCCGACGTCATCCAGTTCGCGCCGGGCCTGCCCAAGACCCGCTCCGGCAAGATCATGCGCCGCATCCTGCGCAAGATCGCGGAGGGCGAGGTGTCGGCACAGGCGCTGGGGGACATATCGACCCTGGCCGAGCCGGCCATCGTCGAGGAACTGATAAGGGGCAGGGCTGGATAAAGGAAGCAGGATATGGCGGGAGAGGAGGCCCGTCCTCCCCTTGCGCGGCGGGTTCAGAGACGGTTTGTGGCCGCTCGCGGAAAGGCAGGCCGCCAGGGCTGAATGTCGATACAGCCTAAGCCGTTGATCATAATCGCTTTGTGATAGACCCGGTCCAATGATAGAAAGCTGCGCGGTTCCGATGCAGAAGGTTGTCTATGGACAGGAAACTGGCAAGCGAACGGGGCGCCGAGCAGAAGGCGCTGGCGGCCCGGTGGAGCATAGCCACCGAAGCCATGGAAGCGCTAGCCGGCGCCCGGTCCCTGGAGGCGATCACCCATGTCCTGCGGGCCTTTGCGCGGCGGGCCGTGGGGGCGGACGGCATCGCGGTCGTCCTGCGCGACGAGGACCAGTGCCATTATATCGCGGAAGATTCGATGGAGCCGCTCTGGGCGGGGCAGCGCTTTCCCGCATCGAGCTGCGTGTCCGGCTGGGCGATGGAGAATAATCGCACGGCGGTGATCCCCGACGTGTTCGACGATGAACGCGTGCCGGTGGAGGCCTATCGCACCACATTCGTGCGGTCGATGGTGATGGTGCCGATCGGCGGCGTCGAACCCATTGCCGCGCTGGGCGCCTATTGGTCCGAATTCGCGCAGCCCACCGACAACGAGATCGCGCTGCTGGAGGCGCTGGCCCGCGCCGCGTCCACCGCGCTGGAAAACGGGCGGTTGTTCGCGTCGCTCGAAGCGCTGAACGAACAGCTCGAACGCCGCGTCCGGGAACGGACCGCGGAACTGGAACGGTCGCAGGACAGCCTGCGCCAGGTCCAGAAGCTGGACATGCTGGGCCAGTTGACCGGCCATGTCGCCCATGATTTCAACAATCTGCTGATGCCGATCGTCGGCGGGCTGGACCTGATCCTGTCGGGCAAGCGGACGCCGGAATCGATCGAGCGGCATGCGACCATCGCGATGCAGGCGGCGGAGAGCGCCCAGACGCTGGTGCAGCGGCTCCTGACCTTCGCCCGCCGGCAGCCGCTGACCGCAAAGGCGGTGGACCTGCCGGACCTGCTGGGCGGAATGGGCGCCTTGCTGGCCAGCACGCTGGGGCCGCGGATCGCGCTGTCGGTCGACCTCCAGCCGCTGCTGCCCCCGGTGCGGGCCGATGCCCATCAGTTGGAGGTGGCGCTGCTCAACCTGGCCGTCAACGGCCGCGACGCCATGCCCGACGGCGGCGCGCTCAGCATCCGGGCGGAGGCGCGGCAGAGCCGCCTTCCCTCCGTGCTGGCGCCGGGCCGCTATGTCTGCCTGACCGTCAGCGACACGGGCGCCGGCATGACCCCGGCGGTCAGGGCGGCGGCGATGGAACCCTTCTTCACGACCAAGCCGTCCGGCCATGGCACGGGGCTGGGCCTTTCCATGGTCCACGGCCTTGCCGCGCAGCTTGGCGGCACGGTGGAGATCGACAGCGTCGTGGGGCAGGGCACCAGCGTGCGGCTGTGGCTGCCGGTCGAGCGGGCGCCCGCCGAGAGGCCCGATCCCCCCGTCGTCGAGGAAGGGGCGAAGGCGCGTTCGGGCAGGGTGTTGCTGGTGGACGACAACGACCTCGTCCGGAACAGCACGCGGGAAATGCTGGTCGAAATGGGCTATGAGGTGGTCGACACCGACCGGGCGGAACGCGCGCTCGGCATGATCGAATCGGGCGATCGGCCCGACATATTGATCACCGACCATATCATGCCGGGCATGACGGGGGTGGAACTGGCGCTGCGCCTGAGGGCCGATCATCCGCAGATCGCGCTGCTGATCATATCGGGCTATGAGGGGGTGGACCTGATCGCGCCCGACATCACGCGCCTGTCAAAGCCGTTCCGGCAAAATCATTTGCAGGCCTGCATAGCCGCGGCGCGGGCGCAGGCGGCCTGATCCGGACGCTGTTTCCGGGGAGGGGGTCGCTTGCTTCTGCGCAGGCGGGGATCCAGTTTTTGAAGTTGCGCGGTCATGCAAGGGCGGGACTGGGCTCTCACCAGCCACGCGTCTCATTCGCGTGCCTGCGCAGGAGAACGTGGTGAGATGGGGGGACGATGTCTCCATCCTCATGAGCGGCGAGCCTTCGCCTCAGGAACCGAGCGCCTGGTTGGGATCGACCGTCCTGATGCCGCCGGGCGCTTCCCGGCCTTCGGGCGGGGCGGCGACGGCGGGTTCGGGCGGGGCGGCAGGCCCCAGGGAAACCTCCCTGTCGACATAGACCTCGAACAGCGTGCCGGCGGGCAGCTTGACGTCCTTTCCGCGCACGATGACCGCCAGCGGCAGGAAGACGATGCCCGCGCCGACCGCGCCCAGGGTGCCGGACTTGCCCTGGGAATTGCGCTGGCCGCGCACCGGCACGTCCATTCCCCCCGTCCTGACGGTGCTGACCTTGATGTCGAGCTTGCCGGAACGGCCGAGCAGGCCATTGTCCCTGACCCGGCTGACCTCCCCCACCGCGGGGCTGCCGGCGGGGATGAGCGTCACGCCGCCGATGGTCACGGGCCTGGCCACCGCCAGTTCGATCCTGTCGCCGACGCGGGCGGACTTGGAGGAGATGTCCTGGCGCGTCTCCAGTTGGATCGCCATGCCTTCGGGAAGGATCGTCGATTGGGCGAGGGCGGCGGGACCGGCGGCGGCCAGCATCAGGGGGATGGCGGCGATCCATGAGCCGCTCCGGCGGCTCGGCGACATGCCAGTCATCGGCTCATCCTCTTCGCTGCGGGCCGTGGCCGCCCGGTCCAGCGCAATTTACGCCTGCCGGGCCGGGGCTTCAAGGAATGAGTCCGCTTTTTCGCGCATGGACCTTCAGGCTGTATCGGCATTCAGCCCTGGCGGCCATCTTCGGCTCGCCATCTTCTGAATGTCGATACAGCCTAGCGGGCGGCGGACATCCCCTGCCCGGACGGCCCGAACGCCTGGGCGAGCGGCCCCGCCATGCCCAGGACGGTGAGTTCCCCGTCCATCAGCATCCTGCCCGCCTGCTTGCGTTGCACCTTGCCGCTGGTCGTCCGGGGGATGGCGCTGGCGGGCACCATCGCCAGATCGGTGATCGCCAGTTCCAGCCGTTCCATGGCCAGGGCGCGCAGCCGGGCGGCGATGTCCTGGAGCTTCTCTTCGGACAGGGACCGGGCCTCGTCCCGCTTCATCTCCGCGATCAGGACGATATGCTGCGTGTCGCCCACCTCGATCTCCACGGCGGCGGCGCTGGCCTGGCCGACCGTTCCGGACAGTTCCGACCAGATCTGCTCGACATCGCTGGGCGCATGGTTGCGGCCGCGCACGATGATCACGTCCTTGAGGCGGCTGACGATGTAAAATCCGTCCGCCGTGGAAAAGCCGAGGTCGCCGGTCCGCAGGAACGGGCCGCCTTCGTCCAGCCGGCCGAAGCTCGCCTGCGTCGCGGCGGGATTGTCGACATAGCCGGCGGTGATGTGCGGGCCGCGCAGCCAGATTTCGCCCACCGCGCCGTCGGGCAGCGGATCGCCGGTTTCGGGATCGACGATCCGCGCCTCTCCCCCCGCCATGGCCGGGCCGCAGCAGGCGAGGTCCAGCACGGCGTCGCCGCCGGCGCTTTCCTCCGCCCGTCCGGCGGCCAGGGCGCGGCTGTCATAGCTTTTGACGATGGGGTCGCTCCGCGGCGGAACCGCGATGGTCACGAGGGTGGATTCGGCCAGGCCATAGCAGGGCAGGAAGGCGCGCCTGTCGAAGCCCGCATCGGCGAAGCATTCGGCAAAGCGGTCGAGCGTGGCGGGCCGCACCCGCTCCGCCCCGTTGAACGCCACGCGCCAGCCCGACAGGTCCAGCTCGTCCGGCATGCCCCGCCGCGTGGCGTAGTCGACGCAGAGGTCGTAGCCGAAATTGGGGCCGCCGCTGGTATGCGCGCGATGGCGGGAGATGAGTTGCAGCCAGGACATCGGCCTGTTGATGAACGCGGCGGGCGAAGTGATCACGCAGGTCGAGCCCAGGAACAGGGGTTGCAGGATGTTACCGAACAGCCCCTGGTCGTGATAATGCGGCACCCAGCCGACGAAATGGGAATCGCGGTCGTGGCCGAAGGCGGCGCGGATCATCGTCTCATTGGCGATGATGTTGCCATGGCTGATCATCACCCCCTTCGGGTTCGAGGTGGTGCCGGAGGTGAACTGGAGCACGGCGAGCCGCTCGGGCGCGAGCGCCAGCGGCGAGAAGGCGTGCGATTCCGCCGCGAGCGCGGCAAATTCCAGATAGCGCACCGGGCCGGCGGACAGGGCGGCGGACAGTTCCTGCCCGAACAGGCCCGCCATGCCGTCGTCCAGCAGGATGCAGTCGGGCCGGATGTCGCCCAGCATGTTCAGGATGTTCTGAAGCCGCGCCTTGCGCCGACCGACCGGGGCGAGCGGAATGGCGACGCCGCCGACCGCGAGGCAGGCGAGCAGCGCGAGCGCGAAGTCGGTGCCCGCCGAGAAGAGGAGGGCGACCCTTGGACCGGCCTGCCCCTCGGCCGCCAATCCCCGTGCCGCCAACCCCCGCGCCTCCAGCGCGCCGGCAAGCTGCCTGACCCGCGCCGCCGCCTCCGCATAGGTCAGGCTGCTCTGCGGGCCGTCGCCCTGGTCGAATATCAGCGCCGGGCGATCCGGATCGCTGTTTCCATGGTCGAGGACGATGTCGACGATCGACCGGCTGAAGTCCATCTGCATCTTTTTTCTGCGAACCCGATGCTTTTAGAGCGTTTTCACATGGAGCGGAAAACGCCCTGTCTTTTTGATGCCGCGATTTTCCCGTCATTGACCCTCGACGGTCAACCGGAAAATGCCCTGGTCATTCCGTCGCGAAGGCTATCCGAAGCAGGCCGATCTTCCGCATGCGGAAACCGGCGGCCGACATGCGCAGATAGCGGGAATATTTCTCGACCGGATGGATCGCCGGATCGACCACTCCGCCGCGCACCGCGCCGCGCAGCCGGTTGCTCCACATCTCGCAGGTGCGCGCATAGTCCAGCCCGTCGTCGCGCAGCCGCTCGATGCGGAACAGGCCCTTGGACGCGACCACGATGTCCTCCAGCGTCGGCAGTTCCGCCGCCGGGAAGATCTCGTTCGCGATGAAGGGATTGGCGTCCTCCGGCGACATCCTGCCATAGGCGATGGTCTGGAGCGACAGGCGGCCCTTGCCCGCCATCCAGTCGCGGCAGGCCTGGAAGAATTCGCGATAGACGCCGCGGCGTTCCTCCACGCTTTGCTGCGGATGGGCGAAATGTTCGAATGCGCCGACGGAGATGATCGCGTCGAACGGCCTGTCGGGACGATAGTCGTGCCAGTTGGAGAGGACGGCGCCGATGCCGGGATCGCCCAGTTGCCGGATATAGGCGAGCTGTTCCTCGCTCAGCGTCAGGCCGACGCATTCGGCGACGCCATGCGTTCGCCGCAGGTTGCGCATCATGCCGCCCCAGCCGCAGCCGACGTCCAATATCCGCATGCCTTCGCCCGCGCCGACCGATTCCGCATGATAGTCGAGCTTGCGCTGCTGCGCCTCCTCCAGCGGGGCGTCCTTGGGCAGGCCGTCCCACATCGCGCTGGAATAGGTCATGCTGGGGTCGAGCCATGCCGAATAGAAGTCGTTGCCGACATCATAATGGTGGCGGATGGCGGCGGCCGAGCCGCCAAATTCGATCTGTTCGTCCTGGATCATGGCTGGACGCCGCCCTGCTGCGCCGCCATGTCGCTGACCGCCGCGGCGATGCCCGCCGCCGCGTCGCGGATCGCCTCCGCCTCGAACAGCAGTTCCAGCGGCAGTTCGTCGGGCAGGTTGAGCCAATTCTCCAGCTCCACCATCAGCGAGATCGCCTTGGCCGAATCGATCCCGAAACTGTCGAACGGCGCATCGGGCGAGACGGCGGCGGGCGCCACGTTCACGATTTCCGCGATGCGGGCAATGATCCAGCTTTCGATTTCCCCTGCCGATGCCTGTCGAATAAGGTCGGAATTCATCAATGTCCCCCTGAAGCCGAACGAGTTGTCCCGAATCTGCCATAATAGACGTCCGCCCCTGTGGTGGCGGACGGGTGCGTGGCGGAACCGATCTCCGGCTGGGCGGCGATCTTTTGCAGTTCCGGATGCTCCCGCGCCAGCCGGGCCGCGGCGACGTGCGCATTCTCCTCCCCTGGAAGAAGCCGGTCGACGGTGACGTGCGAAGGCCTGGGCAGGCCCCACATCTGGCGCATCTCGTCCAGCGCGGCCTGCGACACCTCCACCTCATAGGCGACGGCCTCCCCCTGGCCATAGTCCATGGCGGAGCCGAGCAGGGTCAGTTTCCAGCCGACGCCGTAGCAGAAGCTGAGCATGCGGACGTCGGTGAAGCCCACGCAGCGGTCGATCCCCGCCTCATAGGCCAGTTCCAGCGGCGCGATCATGCACGCGGCCTTCCGTCGCAGATTGTGGCGGCGCATGCCCCGCTCAATGCAGAATCCCCGGCTCAGTTCCCAGGTGCGCCCGTCGTCGATGGGGCGGATGCCGGCCGGCAGGACATGCGAAAAATGGTCGAGCAGCATCGAACAGTCGTCCGTGGGGCGGAAACGCAGCCCCATGACGACCCGGTTCTCGGTCGAAAAGCCGATGATGTTGCTCGCGCGCGCATCATCATATTCGTCATGTTCCAACCCGTCCTTGACCCTGAGATCCCAGCCGAGCTGGTTGACGAACACCTCCGCGCGGACTTGGTGCAAATCTCTGATCTCGTCCTGGTAAAGTGCGGAATTGTTCTTCGAAATCAGATGAATCAAATCCGTTCGCCCCCCGCATGCAGCGGCAGCGCCTGTAACATATTATACGGGGCAGGTCATCGGAAAGTTGCAGCGCGAAAGGCCGTGCGCGCCGTAAGGGAACCCTCGATGCAGGGCGCTCAGGCGGCCTGCTTCCGCCGGGCGCGCTGGACATGCACCTTCACCGCCTGGACGGATCGGTCGAGCGCCTCGGCAATGTCGAGGTCGCACAATCCGGCCTGCCGCTGGTCGAGGCAGAACTGCTCGGTCTCCGTCAGGGAAGAGGCGGTCAGATCGTCCCGCGCATCGAGCAGGGCGATGCCCCGGCAGAGGTAGAGCGTCGCCATGGCGTGCAGGTTTGCGCGTTCCTCCGGGCTTTCGAGCATGCTGATCAGGCGGATCTCCACCTCATAGGACCGTTCGTCCCAGCCGGTGATCGGAAAGCAGATCTGCGGCAGCACTTCCGGCCGCGCGACCGGGCCGCACCAGCCGGTCTCGCCGAACAGGAAGCGCCGTTCCCCATCGCCGACAGCGTAGCAGGCATGGCTCGCCGCCTGGAGGCCCAGCGCCTGGCTGAAGCGCGTCACGAGGCTGTCGATGCCGAGCGTGTCGTCGATCCCCGCGATGAAGTCGGCCGCGGTGGTCGAACTTCCGGCGCGAAGCTGGGTGCTGGGGATATATTCGCTCATGGTTCCTCACGCGGCATATGCCTGCCGTCATGCCGCGTCAGGTCTTAAAAGCGGGTTAAGCCTGCCTCCCTGCCGCCTGCTTCCTCTTTGCGGCGGAACGAGCCCAGGGCGCGCCGTCGGGCAACTGGCGCTTGACATGAAGAGGGAAAGGCAAAAGGTCGGCTGCCGACGGAACATCCATGACGAGGACAACATGCTGCCGACCTACCGAACCGAACCTTCCGCGGACAATGCGGTCGATGAATGGCTGGCCATGCATGGAGAGGGGGAGCGCGCGCCCGTCATCCCTGGCGATACGAGCCGCCCGGAACTCTATTCGCAGGCGAGCTGGGAACCGCTGTTCCGCCAGATGCGTCAGTCCGCGCCGCTGAACCGGGTGGAGGGGACGGCCAATGGCGATTACTGGAACGTCTGTTCCCACGCGCTGATCACCGAGGTGGAAGGAAAGCCCGACCTCTTCTCCTCTTCCTGGAAATATGGCGGCATCACCATTGCCGACCCCGAACCGGGGGAGGAATTCCAGCTTCCCATGTTCATCGCCATGGATGAACCCGAACACAGCGTTCAGCGCAAGACCGTGGCGCCGGCCTTCACCCCCGCGCATATCGCCGAACTCGCGGTGAAGCTGCGCGGGCATACGGCGGCGGTGCTGGACAGTCTGCCCGTGGGCAGCCGTTTCGATTGGGTGGAGAAGGTGTCGATCGAACTGGCCACCAGCATGCTGGCGACGATCCTGGGCTTCCCATGGGAGGACCGGCGTCTTCTGACCTTCTGGTCCGATTGGGCCGGGCATATGGAGGCGGCGCGCATTCCCGAACTGTTCCAGGTCCGACGGGAAATGCTGACCGAAATGGCGACCTATTTCCATCTGCTGTGGGAACAGCGGCGGGTCAGCCCGGACGGCAACGACCTGCTGGCGATGATGATCCGCAGCGACAGCATGTCGGAAATGGGGCCGATGGAATTCATCGGCAATCTCGCCCTGCTGATCGTCGGCGGCAACGACACCACCCGCACCAGCATGTCGGCCGCCATCTTCGCGCTCGACCAATTCCCCGACGAGCGGGCGAAGCTGATCGCGGATGAGAGCCTGTTGTCCAATGCCGTCCAGGAAATCATCCGCTGGCACACGCCGATCGCCCACATGCGCCGCACGGCCACGGCGGATTGCGAGCTTGCGGGGCAGAGGATCGCGGCGGGCGACAAGCTGGCCCTGTGGTATATCTCGGCCAATCGCGACGAAGCCGTCTTTCCCGATGCCGACCGCCTGGACCTGTCGCGCGCCAATGCCAGACGCCATCTTTCGTTCGGGCACGGGATTCATCGCTGCGTCGGCGCCCGCCTGGCGGAATTGCAGCTTCGCATCCTTCTGGAGGAACTGATGAAGCGGCGTCTGCAGGTGAACGTGGCGGGCGAAGTGCGCCGCGTTCACGCCAATTTCGTCAATGGTTTCCGGAACATGGAGGTCGAACTGACATCCTATTGAACGCCGCCGGGGCCTCGTCCGATCCGGAGAAGTACGCAGAACGCGTTTAACCAGCAGTTTACCAAGCGCGAGTAAAGGGAGGGATATCCAAAAATATAACGGAAATCACGGGTCATGTATCACAGGGGTTGTAAACGGCGTTGGAAGCGGATGCTGCTGGCTTCGGCGCTGTTTGGAATGGCGTCTTCCGGCGTGGCGCGGGCGCAGGTCGAGCCTCAGGCCGACATCATGGTGACGGCCCGCAAGGTGTCGGAACCGCTGCTGAAGGCGCCGGTAGCCGTCACCAGCGTTTCCGGCGACACGATTGTCGCGGCCGGCCTGCAGAGCATCACCGATCTGACCCGGATCGCGCCCAATGTCGACATCAGCGGCGGCATCGCCGGCCAGTTGCAGGGTCAGATATCCATTCGCGGCATTTCCACGCTCGTCCGCAATATCGGGCTGGAAACCGGCGTGGGCATCTATGTCGACGGGGTGTATGTCGGCCGGCCGGAAAATTTCGTCCAGCACCTGCTGGACATCGATCGGGTGGAGATCGCGCGCGGTCCGCAGGGAACCGAATATGGCAAGAACACCATTGCCGGCGTGATCAATGTCCAGACCAGGCAGCCCGACGCCGATCCCGGCCTGTCGGTTCGGTTGGATGCCGGCAATTATGATTATCGCCGGGGCGAGGCGGTGCTGGGCACGCGCCTCAACGACCGGCTTTCCGTGCGCGGAGCCGTCGCCTATGCCCGGCAGGACGGCTTTTACCGGCACCTGTCCGGCGGCGAGGATGCGGGATCGACCGACCTGCTGACCTGGCGCCTGTCGGCCAAGTTCGCGCCGACCGACCAACTGTCGTTCATCGCGCGCTGGGACGGCCTGCGCGACAGGGGCGTTCCGGCCTTTTTCCAGGCGGATGCGTTGGCGGGTTATCCTGCGGATTTCCCCTCCAGACAGCCGCTGCATGTCAACAACAATCGACCCAACCGGCTGCACCGCGACAGCCAGGGGATTTCGCTGACCAGCGAGTGGACGTCCGATGCGGTCTCGCTGACCTCCATCACGGCCTATCGGGATTCGTCTTACGATGCGTCGCTGGACGATGATCAGGAGCAGGTAGATTTCGTTGCCGCTGACAATTTCAGCGACGATTCGCATTTCTTCAGCCAGGAATTGCGGCTGGCCGGCGGAATGGGGAAGCTGCGCTATCTGGCGGGCGCCTATTATTTCGATCAGATGGTGCGCACCGACCGCGGGCTTGGATTGGGGGCGGACACGGGCATTCCGGGCGAACCCACGCTGACCACGCGCGGCCGGGTGAAGACCCGGAGCGGCGCGTTGTTCGGGCGGCTCGATTATCAATTGAGCGACCGCCTCTCCCTGTCGGCGGGCCTGCGCTACACGCGAGAGAAGAAGCGCGCCCATTTCGTGCAGAATGACGTTTCGGGCATATTCCCGCTGCTGGGCTTTCCTGCATTGACCTTCGACGGGCATTCGACGGACAATGATCTGTCGCCGAGCGCCAGCCTCTCCTACGAGGTCGTGTCCAACGCCAATGTCTATGCGCGCGTTTCCAGGGGTTTCAAGAGCGCGGCATATAATGTCGACATCGCCTCTTCCCTCAGTGGCCTGACCGCCAGTCCGGAAAAGGCGACCAGCTATGAGGTCGGCGTCAAGGCGTTGACGTTCGACAAGCGGTTGCGCTTGAACCTGGCCGCGTTCCATACCGATTATGACCGGCTGCAGGTGTCGCAGGTGCTGGGCAACGGACTGGCGCTGACCAATGCCGGCCGCGCCCGGATCCAGGGCGTCGAAGGCGAGATGTTTCTGCAACTCTCTCCCGCTCTGCGGATCGAGGGCAATGCCGCCATTCTGGACGCGCATTATGCGCGGTTCGAGGCTCTGTTGCAAAAATCGTGAAGCTTGAGCATGCTTGGCGGAGATTGGACGGACGGAACGATGACGGATTTCAAGTGGCGCCATTTCCAGGGTGATGTGATCCTGTGGGCGGTGCGCTGGTATTGTCGCTATCCGATCAGCTATCGCGACCTTGAGGAAATGCTGGCGGAACGCGGCATTTCGGTCGACCATACGACGATCTATCGCTGGGTCCAGTGCTACGCCCCGGAGATGGAGAAGCGGCTGCGCTGGTTCTGGCGGCGTGGCTTTGATCCGAGCTGGCGCCTGGATGAAACCTACGTCAAGGTGCGGGGCAAGTGGACCTACCTGTACCGGGCAGTCGACAAGCGGGGCGACACGATCGATTTCTACCTGTCGCCGACCCGCAGCGCCAAGGCAGCGAAGCGGTTCCTGGGCAAGGCCCTGCGAGGCCTGAAGCACTGGGAAAAGCCTGCCACGCTCAATACCGACAAAGCGCCGAGCTATGGTGCAGCGATCACCGAATTGAAGCGCGAAGGAAAGCTGGACCGGGAGACGGCCCACCGGCAGGTGAAGTATCTCAATAACGTGATCGAGGCCGATCACGGAAAGCTCAAGATACTGATCAAGCCGGTGCGCGGTTTCAAATCGATCCCCACGGCCTATGCCACGATCAAGGGATTCGAAGTCATGCGAGCCCTGCGCAAAGGACAGGCTCGCCCCTGGTGCCTGCAGCCCGGCATCAGGGGCGAGGTGCGCCTTGTGGAGAGAGCTTTTGGCATTGGGCCCTCGGCGCTGACGGAGGCCATGGGCATGCTCAACCACCATTTCGCAGCAGCCGCCTGATCGGCGCAGAGCGACAGCCTACCTCTGACTGCCGCCAATCTTTGCAACAGAGCCCGTTGCCGTCATGTTGCAGGACCGGCTGCGTCGGACAGGGATCGGCGGCCTTGCCGCCCGGCCCGAAAAGGCAGCGCCGGCGGCGGGATATGGTCCCGCCGCCGGCGCGCATGGTCCGATCAGGACGTCAGAAACGGTGGGAGAAGCTGAGGCCGGTGAACCCATAGCGCGAACGGATCACCGTCCCCGCGCTGTGGCCCGTCCCGACCACCTTGCCGTTCAATTCATAGTCCGCGCTGAACGTAAGCTCGTCCTTCTCGCCCAGCCGCTTGGTGAAGCCGAAGGTCAGCGATTTGGACGACGTGCCCGGAGTATTGACGTTCGCCAGGACGAATTCGCTGCCGAAATGCCGCTTGGCAAGGCTGGTGCCTGCGCGAACCGTCAGCCCCGGCATCAGGCCATAGGCCACGCCGAGCTTGAAGGTGGTGTGATCGCGCCAGCCGAAGCCCGCCTGCTCGCTGAAGGCCTTGACGCCGCTCCAGTTGGTCCGGATCACGTCGAAGCCCAGCGTCAGGCGATCGTTCGGCTTGACCGAGACGCCGGCGCCGAACTGCTCGGGCGTGTCTATGCTCCCGCCCAGGCCGGCGAGCAGGTCGTCCTCATAGCCCTTGAGGTTGGACATGTGCACCTTGGTGAAATAGGTCGCGCCCAGGCCCACGGCGGGAACCGGCTTCCACAGGATGCCGAACCTGCCGCCGACGCCGAAGGCATGGCTCCAGCCATGGTTCGGCAATTGCGCCGGTCCCTGGGGCGTCGGCACGATGACGCCCCTGGCCCGGAAGAACTCGTTGACCACGCCTAGGCCCACGCCGATGGAAAGATTGTCACGCAGTTTAAACGCGATGGTCGGCGCGATGCCCGCCTGGATGAAATTGGCGCGTTCCTTCGAAAAGCCCATGCCCGGCACGAAGGGCTTGTTGTAGCTCTGGCCCAATCCTCCGCCGAAAGAAGTGACGGCGATCGTCACCTTGTCGTTCAGGTGATAGTTGACGCCGAAGTCGGGAATCGGCTGATATTGATGGCCTTTCACGTCATTGCCGGGGAAGAACAGGTCCGTGGTGCGGGTGTTCAGGATGAAAAGCTGGGCGCCGATCTCGAAACCATTGTCGACGAAGGTCGCGCCGGCCGGGTTGATCGTCGCCGCTTCCGGTCCCTGGGGCAGAGCGATGCCGACGCCGCCCATGCCCGTGGCCCGCGCATTGGCGCCGGTGAGATAATATCCGTCCGTGGCGTAGGCGGGAAATGCGATCCCCAGGCCGATGAGGCAAATTCCGGCACTGAAGATATTTAACTTGTTCATCACTCTTGACTCTCTCCAACATTAAAACGTGCCCGGCCTCTAGACGCGAGGCCGGGATTCTTCCGGATCAGGCGCAGCAAGGGATGGGGCGACCTCCAGGGAGAGCCGCCCCGTTCAGCGGTTTACCGCCGTCATCGGGTCGAAAGACCCGCATGTTCATCAACTTATTGTTCCGCCGAATGACCTTCATTCAAATTCCGTATCACGTCGGCCCGGCGATTCGAGGTCTTTGGCTGAATGGCAGTCATTCGGATAGTGGATTGGAACCGGCGGAACCCATCCAAATCAGGGGCGCGCCAGCCAAAAACCCGCCTTCTCCTGCCATCTTCCGGAAAAATACTATGACATTCGATATATGAATTGCGGTCATTCACCGTAAATCCGGCAATGAAAACGGAAATTCCCCATGCGGATGACGCGAATCCACATCGCGGCAAGCATGCTTGGACGGAATGCGGGGGAAGAAGGTAGTTGTCCTGCCGAAGGGATGGGAAGGACTGTCCGGTCCGAACGATCTTCCGGCCGCCCGCCCCCTTCCCGTTAGGCTGTATCGACATTCAGCCCTGACGGCCTGCAAATGACGTTTTTCCGTGCTTCCGGTGCTCACCTACTTTGAGTAGGCTGCGCGCCGGGTCACGGAAAATCACCATTTTCGGCTCGCCATCTTCTGAATGTCGATACAGCCTAGAACTCACGCCCAGCGGGGTCGACGAAATTCGAACCCGATTGAGATAAATCAAGATGCGTGCGCGCTCACTGTCCTACACAGTTCGGCGATGAGGGCCGGCGACGGCTCCAGCATAGTCAGATTTTGGCCGGAGCAAGCCAGCATGTCCGTCGCGATTTCTTCCGAACCGGCAAGACCGGCCTGAGTCCAGGACCATGTGGACCTATCATCCCGACCTGCTCGACCGGCCCGTGCCGCGCTACACCAGCTATCCCACCGCCGCGCAGTTCGGCGGCGATGTCGGCGCGGCGGAGCTGGCGGCCCGGCTGGATGCGGTGGCCGGGGTGAAAGGGGTGAAAAGGGACGGCGCCCTCTCCCTCTACGTCCACTTTCCCTATTGTCACGACATATGCTGGTATTGCGGCTGCAACACTGGCGCGGCCAACCGGGTCCAGCGTCTCGCCGCCTATGTCGAATCGCTGGAGCGGGAAATCGCGACCCTCGCCGCCCGGCTGAACGGACGCGGCCGGGTGCGGCGCATCGCCTTTGGCGGCGGCAGTCCCAACAGCCTGCCGCTGGTCGATTTCGTCCGCCTGCTCCAGCAATTGCTGCTCTGCTTCGAGGCGCATCATGCCGAATTGTCGGTCGAACTCGATCCCCGCCGCCTCGACGGCCAATGGATTTCGACCATGGCCGCGATGGGCGTCGACCGCGTGAACCTGGGCGTCCAGACCTTCACCCCCCATGTCCAAGCGCGGATCGGCCGCATCCAGCCGCTCGACATGGTGGAGCGCGCCGTCGGCCAGTTGCGCGCCGCCGGGATCGCGACCGGCTTCGACCTGATGTACGGCCTGCCCGGCCAGACGCAGGACGACCTCGCCGCCACGCTGGAGGCGACCATCGCCATGCACCCCGCCCGCATCGCCCTGTTCGGCTATGCCCATATGCCGCGCCTGCTGCCCCGCCAGCGCCGCATCGACGCCGGCGATTTGCCCGATCTCGCCGCCCGCTTCGCCATGGCGGCGCAGGGTCATGAAACGCTGACCGGCGCGGGCTATGAAGCCATCGGCTTCGACCATTTCGCCCTGCCCGAAGACGCCATGGCCCGCGCCGCCCGCGAAGGCCGCCTGCGCCGCAATTTCCAGGGCTTCACCGACGATCCGGCGGACATATTGCTGGGCCTTGGCGCCAGCGCGATCAGCCAGTTCCCCGACCTCATCGTCCAGAATGAGAAACAGGCAGGCCCCTGGCGCGCCCTGGCCGACGCCGGGCGATTGACCGCCGCCCGCGGCACGCTCCGCACGCCGGAGGATCGCCGCCGCAGCCGCATCATCGAAGCCCTGCTCTGCCAGGGAGAGGCGCATGTCGGCACGGCGCACCCCCTACCCGACCTCAGCCGCTTCGAACGCCTAGGCCTCGTCCGCCTGAGCGAAGGCCGCGTCGCCCTGACGCGGGACGCCCTGCCCTATTCCCGCAGCATCGCCGCCTGCTTCGACGCCTATATGGAACCGGCGGAAAGGCGCTTCAGCCATGCGGTCTAGCGCGCTGGCATTGCTCGCCATCATCCCGCTGACCGCCGTCCAGCCACCGGCAGCCGCCGCCCAAAGCCCCTGGTATTGCGGCTCCGTCCCTCCCGGCTGGACGCCCCCCTGGCAACGCAAGCCCGCCCCGGACGACAAGAACGCCCCCTGCCATTTCATCCCCTGCGACCGGAAGAAGATCCGCAGCGAAACCTGCCGGTAAAGAACCTACGTGCTCCTGCGAAGGCAGGAGCACATATCGTTCCATGGCCATAGCCAAACCTCATCAAGCCAAAGCCAGCACGCTCGTCAGAATATTCCGCACCAGTTCCGCCTGCCCCCGCGCCCCGGTCTTGGCGTAGATCTTCTTCGAATAATTCCGCGCCGTCTCCACCGTCAGCCCCAGATCGTCCGCCGCCTCCCCGATGGACATGCCCTGCGCGATGGCCCATGCCAGCCGCGCCTCGCTGGGCAGCAGGCCGAACAGGTCGACCAACTGCCCGCACCTGTCCGCCTGCGACCATCGGTCGCCGCTGATATAGGCGATGGCGACGGGCGGCGACTGGACCGAGGGGGATCGGTCCTGGATCGGCCGCACCAGCATGTCGATCATCGGATCGCGGCTGAGGTTGATCGCCTTGGGCCGCGCCTCCGCATCCTCGGCGAAGCGCTTGACCAGCGCGGTCAGTTCCCGGTCCACCGCCGGGGAAGCGGGCATCAGCCGGTCGTACCGCCCCCGCCGCAACACGCTCGACCGCTGGAAGAGCGGCTCCAGATGCGCCGTCATGTCGACGATGCGGCACCGCGCATCCAGCGTCAGCCAGCCCGAATTGAGCCGCCCGAACGCCTCCGAAGTCACCGACGACCGGAATTTCTCCCGCTCGAACGCGACGAAGCTGCGCAGCGCGATGCGCAGATGCGGCACCAGCGCGGTCAGCAGCGCGCCGACCGCCGGTCCCACCTCCCGCCCGCCCGCGCAACTCAGCCAGGCGTCCATGCCGCTCGCCTCCGCGACGCGCACCGACCGGAAGGCGGTGATGCGCAACGGGTCCAGCCATTCCCGGCGATAGGATTGCAGCGCCGCATCCTTCGGCTCGATCAGCTCGTCCAGCGTATAGACCCGCGCCTCCCGCATCCGCCGGTAGGGCGGCGGATCTCGCCCCTGCTTCTCGTTGAACAGCCGGTCCGGATGCAGCGGCCCCGCCGGCCCGGCATGCAGTTCCACGATCCTTTCCTCATCGATGGGCCGGAACGCCAGCCCGGCATAGGCCGCCCCGGTCCGCGCCCGCAGCTTTTCCAGGAACCCGTGCCAAAGGGGTTGCTCGAACATACCCTCATGGAGAGCCGCCAATAATCCGCCGTCGTCCAGTCGCATGACTAATATGTATATCCTCCCATATGGGAGGTCCAGCCCCCGCCGCCTTCTGCCATCAGGCCGCCACGAAACAAGGCGGTGAACGATGATCGATTCGAAAAGGCTGACCCATCTGGAACGTCTGGAGGCGGAGAGCATCCACATCCTGCGGGAAGTCGTGGCGGAGGCCGAAAAGCCCGTCATGCTCTACAGCGTGGGCAAGGATTCGGCGGTGATGCTGCATCTGGCGCGCAAGGCCTTCTACCCCTCGCCCCCGCCCTTCCCGCTGCTGCATGTCGACACCACCTGGAAATTCCGGGCGATGTACGACCTGCGCGACCGCATGGCGCGGGAGTCGGGCATGGAACTGCTGGTCTACCGGAATCCCGAAGCGCAGGAACGCGGCATCAACCCGTTCGACCACGGCCCGCTGCACACCGACATGTGGAAGACGGAGGGGCTGAAGCAGGCGCTCAACCTCTACGGCTTCGACGCGGCCTTCGGCGGCGCCCGCCGCGACGAGGAAAAGAGCCGGGCGAAGGAGCGCATCTTCTCCTTCCGCACCGCCAGCCACGGCTGGGATCCCAAGAACCAGCGCCCGGAACTGTGGAACCTCTACAATGCCCGCAAGAACAAGGGGGAGAGCATCCGCGTCTTCCCGATCAGCAACTGGACCGAACTGGACATCTGGCAATATATCCACCTGAACGACGTCCCCATCGTCCCCCTCTATTTCGCGGAGGAACGCCCGACGGTGGAGCGCGACGGCATGCTGCTGATGGTCGACGACGAACGCTTCCCGCTGAAACCGGGCGAGGAGCCGGTGATGCGCTCCATCCGCTTCCGCACCTTGGGCTGCTACCCGCTGACCGGCGCGGTGGAAAGCGCGGCCAAGACGCTGCCGGAGGTCATCCAGGAAACCCTGCTCACCACCACGTCGGAACGCCAGGGCCGCGCCATCGACAAGGATGCCGGCGGCGCGGGGATGGAGAAGAAGAAGCAGGAGGGCTATTTCTGACGCGCCGTCGCCCACAGCCGTCATCCCAGCGAAGGCTGGGATCTCAGGCCCCATGGCAGACCCTCTCGCAGACCGAACCCTTCGACCCAGATCAACGAGATCCCAGCCTTCGCTGGGATGACGAGGTAGCGACATGACCGATACGCTCACCAAGACCGACGACCCCATCTACAAGACCGACGCCCTGATCGCGGAGGACATTGACCGCTATCTGGAGGTGCACCAGCACAAGACGATGCTGCGCTTCATCACCTGCGGGTCGGTGGACGACGGCAAGTCGACGCTGATCGGCCGCCTGCTCTACGACAGCAAGATGATCTTCGAGGATCAGCTTGCCGCCCTCGAAGCCGACAGCAGGCGCGTCGGCACCCAGGGTCAGGAAATCGACTTTGCCCTCCTCGTCGACGGCCTCGCCGCGGAACGCGAACAGGGCATCACCATCGACGTCGCCTATCGCTTCTTCGCGACGGAAAAGCGCAAGTTCATCGTCGCCGACACGCCCGGCCACGAACAATATACGCGCAACATGGTGACGGGCGCGTCGACCGCCGACCTTGCCGTCATCCTGATCGACGCGCGCAAGGGCGTGCTGACCCAGACCCGCCGCCACAGCTATCTCGCCCACCTGATCGGCATCCGCAACATCGTGCTGGCGGTGAACAAGATGGACCTGGTCGACTATGACCAGGCGGTCTATGACGGCATCGTCAAGGATTATGCCGAATTCGCCAACGGCATCGGCATAAAGGCCTTCACCCCGATCCCGATTTCGGGGTTCAGGGGCGACAATATCACCGGCCTCAGCGCCAACACCCCCTGGTACAAGGGGCCGGCGCTGATGGAGCATCTGGAGACGGTGGAGGTCGACCAGGTCTCCGACCGGGAAAAGCCCTTCCGCATGGCGGTGCAGTGGGTCAACCGCCCCAATCTCGACTTTCGCGGCTTTTCCGGCCAGATCGCGACCGGCACGGTCCGCGTCGGCGACCCGATCCGCGTCCTGCCGTCGGGCAAGACCAGCACGGTCAGCCGCATAGTCATGCTTGACGGCGATCTGGAACAGGCCGTCGCGGGCCAGTCGATCACCCTCTGCTTCGCGGACGAGGTCGACTGCTCGCGCGGCGACGTGATCGCCGCGTCGGACAATCCGCCCCAGTCCGCCGACCAGTTCGAGGCGACCATCGTCTGGATGGCGGATGAGGACATGCTGCCCGGCCGCCCCTATTGGCTGAAGATCGGCACGCAGACCGTCACCGCCACGGTGCAGCAGCCCAAATATCAGGTCAACGTCAACACGATGGAGCATCTGGCGGCGAAGACGCTGGAACTGAACGCCATCGGCGTCGCCAACCTGTCGACCGACCGCCAGATCGTGTTCGAACCCTATGCGCAGAACCGCGCGCTGGGCGGCTTCATCCTGATCGACAAGATCAGCAACGCCACGGTCGCGGCGGGCATGCTGCATTTCAGCCTGCGCCGGGCGCAGAATGTCCATTGGCAGGCGACCGACGTCAGCCGCGACTTCCACGCGGCCTTGAAGAACCAGAAGCCCGCCGTGCTGTGGTTCACCGGGCTGTCGGGCGCGGGCAAGTCGACCATCGCCAATCTGGTGGAAAAGAAGCTGGCGCGGATGAACCGCCACACTTTCCTGCTGGACGGCGACAATGTGCGCCACGGCCTCAACAAGGATCTGGGCTTCACCGACGCCGACCGGGTGGAAAATATCCGCCGCGTGGGCGAGGTGGCGAAGCTGATGACCGACGCGGGCCTGATCGTCATCACCGCCTTCATCTCCCCCTTCCGCGCCGAGCGGGAGATGGTGCGCCAGATGATGCAGCCCGGCGAGTTCATCGAAGTGCATATCGACACCCCCCTCGCCGATGCGGAGGCCCGCGACGTCAAGGGCCTCTACAAGAAGGCGCGTTCCGGCGAACTCAAGAATTTCACCGGCATCGACAGCCCCTATGAAGCGCCCGAAGACCCGGAAATCCGCATCGACACCACCGCCATGACCGCCGAACAGGCGGCAGAGGCCATCGTCGCCCGGATCATTCCATGAGCGGACCGGCCAAAACCATGACCGACGCCGAACTGGCCGCGCATCTGGCCGAGGTGGCCGGACGCATATTGGTCAATGTGCGGGAAAGCGGCCTGTTCGGCCCCGCCGCGCTGGGCAAGGCGGGCGACCAGACCGCCAACCAGTTCCTCTGCCGCGCCCTGCGGGAAACGCGGCCCGAAGACGGCCTGCTGTCGGAGGAGGAGAAGGACGATGAGGCGCGCCTGACCAAAGGCCGGGTCTGGATCGTCGACCCGGTCGACGGCACCCGCGAATATGGCGAGGCGCGGGCCGACTGGGCCGTGCATGTCGGCCTCGCCATAGACGGCGTCCCGGCGGCGGGCGCGGTCGCGCTGCCCGGCCTGAATGGAGGCACCTTGCTGCGCTCGGACCGCCCGGTCCCCGTCCCGCCCGCGCCGGAAAAGCTGCGCATGGTCATATCCCGCACCCGCCCCGCCAAGGAGGCGGTCGCGGTGGCCGAACGCCTCGACGCCGAACTGATGCCGATGGGATCGGCGGGGGCCAAGGCGATGGCGGTGATATTGGGCCAGGCCGACATCTACCTGCACAGCGGCGGCCAATATGAATGGGACAGCCTGGCCCCGGTCGCCGTGGCCCAGGCCCACGGCCTCCACTGCTCCCGCATCGACGGCGCCCCGCTGATCTACAACCAGCGCGACGTCTACCTCCCCGACCTGCTCATCTGCCGCAAAGACCACGCCGACAAAGTGCTGCACCTGATAGCGGACCTAACCTGAAATTCCTCCCCATCGCAGATGGGGAGGGGGACCGCCGCCGAAGGCGGTGGTGGAGGGGAATTGCGCAGGTTTCGCCCCTTCCCATCTCCCGATGGGGAGGAATGCCCCCAATCACCCAGGCCCCGAAGCCCAATAAAGATGACAAGGCGGCAAGTTCCGCCACTCGAACCCCGCCCTGACCTCTTCGAAACGCCGCTCCAGCAACGGCCTCACCGCCCTGCGCATCTGATAGGCCAGGAACTTCCCCTCCGGCCGCAACGCGCAGGCGCTCGCCTCCATCAGCCGCTCCGCCCGCTCCGGCGCCAGCGTCGAAAAGGGCAGTCCGGACAGGATGCAATCCGCCCTGTACCACCCCTGCGCCGCCATGATCTCCAGCACGCCGTCGGCGGACCCCGTCACCGCGACCAGCCGCCTGTCCCGCATCTCCCCGCGCAGATGACCGATAAAGGCCTGGCTGGTGTCGATGGCCAGCAACCGCGCATGCCCCGGCAGCCGGTCCAGCAGGGCGCGGGTGAAGATGCCGGTGCCCGGCCCATATTCGATCACCCGCTCCATCCGGCTCCAGTCGACCGGCCCCAGCATGGCGTCGACCAGAAAATGCGACGCCGGAAAGGCGGACCCGACCGCCAGCGGATTCCGGAAAAACTCCCGAAAGGCGAGCGCCGTCCTGTCTTCGACCAATGTCGCCACGATTGCTTCCCTCTCCACCATTGTCCTGCAAGGCAAACCCACAGAACCAAAGCCCGGTTCCTGCAACCCAATCCTCCCCATCAAAGATGGGGAGGGGGACCGCCGCCAAAGGCGGTGGTGGAGGGGAGCGCCCAAAGGGCGCTAAAGCCCCCTCCCGTCAACCTACAACCGCTCCCGAACCCCCCGCATCACCTCATCCAGAAAATCCGCCGCCGCCCGCACACGCGGCAATCTCTGCAAATCCGCATGCATGACCAGCCAATAGCTGCGCCACACTTCCATCGACTCCGGGAAGATCTGCACCAGCCGCTCATCCTCCGCCGCCGCGAAGACATGCAGCACGCCCAGCCCCATCCCCGCCGCCACCGCCGCATGCTGCGCCGCGCTGGAACTGGCGCGAAAGACGATGGCCGCGCCGGGCAGCAACTGGTCCAGCGCGATCATCTCGGCGAACCCGGCCAGTTCCTCGATATAGGAAACGAAGACATGACGGCTGAGGTCGGCGCGCAGGGAGGGCCGCCCCTCCCGCTCCAGATAGGCCTTGGACGCATAGAGGCCCAGCCGATAATCGGCCAGCTTGCGGGTCACGAACCGCCCCTTGGGCGGCGGTTTCAGCATCACGGCGATCTCCGCCTCCCGCCGCGACAGGCTGGCCGCCTTGCTTTCGGACGCCAGTTCCAGCGTCAGGCGCGGATGCCGCTCCCGCAACGCCGCCACCCGGGGCGCGATCAGATGGCTGGCGAAGGCTTCCGGCGTGGCGAGCCGCACCGTCCCCTCCACCTCCCGGTCGCGCCCGGCGACGCTGCTCAGCGCGGCCAGCAATTCGCTCTCGATCCGCTCGGCATGGGACACCAGAGCGAAGGCGGCGGGCGTCGGCGTCACCCCGCGCGGGCTGCGGTCGAACAGCCGCGCGCCCAATGTCGCCTCCATATTGGTCAGGCGGCGGGCGACCGTGCTATGATCCACCCCAACGCGCCGGGCCGCGGCCAGCATATTGCCCTCCCGCATCACCGCCAGGAACAGCCGCAGTTCGTCCGAGTTCAGCATAGGCAAATCCGCACAACCAATGTGTCGACATACATGTATATCTGCAAAGCCGGCCCGTCTATATCCACCCCATCCCACCGGCAGGAGAGGAACCGGAAAAATGCGTTCAGTTCACCATTTCATTCATGGACAATCCGCCCCCCAACCCGGCGCCCGCCTGTCCGACATCCTCAACCCCGCCACCGGCGCGGTCCAGGCCCAGGTGGAACTCGCCACCGCCGCCCATCTTCAGAAGGCGGTCGACTCCGCCCTTTCCGCCCAGCCCGAATGGGCCGCGACCAACCCCCAGCGCCGCGCCCGCGTCATGTTCCGCTTCAAGGAACTGATCGAACAGAATATGGACGAACTGGCCCTGCTGCTCTCCTCCGAACATGGCAAGGTGCTGGCCGACGCGAAGGGCGACATCCAGCGCGGCCTGGAAGTCGTCGAATTCGCCTGCGGCATCCCCCATCTGCTGAAGGGCGAATATACCCAGGGCGCAGGCCCCGGCATCGACGTCTATTCGATGCGCCAGCCGCTGGGCATCGCTGCGGGCATCACCCCCTTCAACTTCCCCGCGATGATCCCCCTCTGGATGAGCGCCATGGCCATCGCCTGCGGCAACGCCTTCATCCTGAAACCCTCGGAACGCGATCCCTCCGTCCCGGTGCGCCTGGCTGAACTGGCGATCCAGGCGGGCATTCCGGCGGGCATCCTGAACGTCGTCCACGGCGACAAGGAAATGGTCGACGCCATCCTCGACCATCCGGCCATCAAGGCGGTCAGCTTCGTCGGATCGTCCGACATCGCCAATTACGTCTATGCCCGCGGCGCCCAGAACGGCAAGCGCGTCCAGGCGATGGGCGGCGCGAAGAATCACGGCATCATCCTGCCCGACGCCGACATGGACCAGGCGGTGGCCGACATCGTCGGCGCGGCCTATGGCTCTGCGGGCGAACGCTGCATGGCGCTGCCGGTCGTCGTGCCGGTGGGCGAAGCGACCGCCGACGCCTTCCGCGCCAAGCTGCTGGACGCCATCGAGACGCTGCGCCCCGGCATCCCGACCGATCCGGACGCGCAATATGGTCCGCTGGTCACCGGCGTCCACAAGGCGCGGGTGGAAAGCTATATCCAGATGGCCGCCGACGAAGGCGCGGAAATCGTGGTCGACGGTCGCGGCTTCTCGCTCCAGGGCTATGAGGAGGGCTTCTACCTCGCCCCGACGCTGATCGACCGGGTGACGCCGGAAATGAAAAGCTATCAGGACGAGATTTTCGGCCCCGTGCTCCAGATCCTGCGCGCCCAGAGCTTCGAGGAGGCGCTGAGCTATCCCTCGAAGCATCAATATGGCAACGGCGTCGCCATCTTCACCCGCAACGGCGATTATGCCCGCAAGTTCGCCGCCGATGTCGAGGTCGGCATGGTCGGCATCAACGTGCCGATCCCGGTGCCGGTCGCCTATCACAGCTTCGGCGGCTGGAAGCGGTCGGGCTTCGGCGATCTCGACCAATATGGCATGGACGGCGTGCGCTTCTACACCCGCACCAAGAAGATCACGCAGCGCTGGCCCGACGGCGGCGCGGTGATCGACCAGAGCTTCGTCATCCCGACGATGAAATAAGCCCGCGGAAACGGAAGGGGGAACGGAAGCGCCGGCTTGTCCGTTCCCCTGGGGATGAACCGCGAACCCGCCACCTTCGATCCTCCACCGGACGCGGCGGAATTCTATGCCGAAAGCCTTGCGCATCTGGTCCAGTCCGGCATCCCCTTCATGCTGTCGGGCACCTATGCGCTGGGATGCCATACCGGCATAACGCGGCCGACCAAGGATCTGGACGTCTTCTGCAAGCCGGGCGATGCGCCCCGCATCCTGGCCTATTTCAAGGCGCTGGGACATCGGGTCGAATTCGAGGACGAACGCTGGATCGGCAAGGTCTGGCGCGACGGCAATTTCTTCGACGTCATATACAACATCTCCTCGGCCAGCCTGCCCGTGACCGAGGAATGGTTCCGCGACATATCCCATGCGGAAGTCTATGGCACGACGGTGCGGATCACCCCGCCGACCGAATTCATCCTGTCCAAGGTCTTCATCCAGGATCGATACCGCTATGACGGCGCGGACGTCGCGCACATCATCCTGCGGCAGCATGAGCGCATCGACTGGCAACGGCTGCTGGACGCGATGGAACTGCATTGGGAAGTGCTGCTCATCCACCTGCTGAATTTCCGCTTCATCTATCCGACCGAGCGGCATTGCATTCCGCTCTGGCTGTTCGAGGAATTGCTGGGCCGGTTGCAGACCCGCGCCGAACTGCCCGTCCCCAATCTGCGCGTGTGCCGGGGCCGGCTGCTTTCGCCGCGCGACTATCTGGTCGACATCACCGACTGGGGCTTTGCCGACGTGGTGGGCAAGGGGCTGGAGGAGAGCCATGACCGCAACCAGTGAGGCGCGGCCGAGGGACAGCCTGGTCCTGGCCGCCGTCGGCGACCTGCACGTCACGGATTCGTCCGAGCATCGCTACCGCGCCATGTTCGAGGAGATTTCCGCCCGGGCAGACATATTGGCCCTGTGCGGCGACCTCACCAATTTCGGCAAGACGCGGGAGGCCGAAGTCCTGGCCGAAGACCTGCGAAGCTGCACCATCCCGACCGTCGCGGTGCTGGGCAATCACGACCATGAATGCGGCCAGCCCGAAATCGTGGCGCAGATCCTGCACGGCGCCGGCGTCACCGTGCTGGACGATCAGGCGGTGGAGATAAGGGGCGTGGGCTTCGCCGGGGTGAAGGGCTTTGTCGGCGGATTCGGCCGGGGGGAACTGGGCGCCTTCGGGGAAAGCGCGATCAAGGGCTTCGTCGAGGAATCGATCAACGAGGCGCGCAAGCTGGAAAACGCGCTGCGTTCGCTGCGGACGGAGCGGACCGTGGCCGTGCTCCACTATGCGCCGGTGGTCGATACCGTGCAGGGAGAGCCGCCGGAGATCTTCCCATTCCTGGGTTCCTCCCGGTTGGCCGAAGCCATCGACAGGTTCGACAATGTCCGCTTCGCCGTGCACGGCCACGCCCATCGCGGCGCGTTCGAAGGAAAGACGCCCGGCGGCGTTCCGGTCTATAATTGCGCCCGGTTCGTGCTGTCGGAACGGTTCGACCGGCCCTATGCCCTGATCGCGATCTGACGCGGGCGCGCCGCCCTTGCCGGACGCCTGAACCAGAAGGTCCAGACCGCGAGCGTGCCGAGCAGCGTCATCGCCAGCCCCGCCAGGGTCATGACCAGCCTGAACGCCAGGCCGCCGACCTTCGCCGCATGGAGGGGATAGAGCAGATTATACCCCTTCACCACCGTCGGCAGCGTGGCGGCGTCGCGCGCCGCGACCAGCGCGCCGCTGTCGGCCGCGAACCAGAGGGTGGTGCGACCATTGGGCAGCCATTCCTGCGGCCGGCGCATGCGGATGGTGATCAGGCCGCTATTCTTGCGCGGCAGGCTGAGGCTGCGCAGTTCCGCGTCGGGAAAGCGGGCCTTGGCCGTCACGATCATGCCCGCCCAGTCCAGTCGGTCGGCAAGTCTGGCGTCGCGGGGCGGCGGAGCGGCCAAGGCCTTGTCGATCTGCGCGGGCGCGCCCGGCCCGAACAGCAGCGCCGCCATCGGCCGGAACACCAGCACGGCCCCCGTCGCGAGCGACAGCAGCAGCAGCGGCGCGACGACGACGCCCAGATCGCGATGATGCCGCACGATCGCCGGGCGGCTCATCCGCGCCGGCCATAGCCGCCATTCGAAGGTCCGCCGCGTGCGCCACCAGAGGATGAGGCCGGTGAACACGAAGAACAGCCCGCAAAGCGCGGCGATGCCGATAGCCCAATCACCCGTCTCGCCGGAGAAGAGGTGATGGTGGAAGTCGAACAGCCAGAGTTCAGGCCGCTCCCACTGGCTGTTCCACCGCATCACCACGCCGCCGCGCTGATCGGCATAGGCGCCGCCGCCATCGTCGAACAGCAGTTTAAGCAGCCCGAAATCGTCGGACGCATAGGTGATCGATTGGGGCCGCGCCGCCGGATCGGCCATGATGCGCTGCGTCACCTGCGCCAGTTGGCGCACATCCTCCACCCGCGGGTCGCTGGCATGGGGCGCCAGCGTCCAGGCATTCTTGTGCACCAGCAGCGCGCCGCTGAGGCCCAGAAGGGCGAGCAGCAGCCCGATCAGTCCGCCGGTCCAGCGGTGAAGGGCGTTGATCAGCTTCACTAGAACCGATAATCCCAGGACAGGGTGAAATTGCGCCCGCGCCCTGCGAAATAATGGGCCTTGTCGGTGGGCCGGACGGTTTGCGTGTAATAATCGATGGTGAATCTGTCGAAGATATTTTGCGCCGCCAGCGTCAACGCCCCGAACCGCGTCTGATAGCGGAGCGACACATCGGTCACCTCATAGCCGTCGAACCTGTATAGCATGGGATATTTGCCCGGTTCGCGTTCGAACTGGCGCGAGAGGAAGAATTGCGTCTGGATGCGCGCCGACAGCGGCCCATGCACATAGCTGGCGGCGACATTCAGGCGGTCGGGCGAAATGTTCGCGCCGTCCAGGTCGCGATCCACCTTGTCGACGCCATTGTCCGATCCGTCGGTACGTCCGATCAGATGGGCGTAGCCGGTGGACAGGGTCAGCCCCGGCAGCGGCGTCCTGACCGACAGGTTCAGTTCCAGGCCCTGTATCTCCACCCGCTGGCGTTGCACCTCGAACGGCGCGCCGACCGACTGCGCCACCAGCAGCGACCCATTCTTGCTGGTCGACCAGAAATAAGCCGCGCTGGCATCCACGGGCCCGCGCTTCACTTCAACGCCGATCTCGCGATTGTTCGACACGATAGGGCTGATGTTCACATAATTGTCGATATCGACCCCGGCCCGGTCGATGGCGCGCGCGATGCGTCCGACGTCGGGGACGGTGTAGCCCTCGGCATAGCTGGCATAGGCGCGGATGCCGTCCCACGGCTCCAATATGGCGCCGCCATTGAACAAGGTGTCGTGAAAGGTCGGCGTCCCGCCCGCCACGTCGAAGCCGCCGCGATAGGAGGCCAACGTGTGATAGTCGTCGATATGGATGCGCACATCCTCATATCGGATGCCGCCCGCCAGGCGCAGCTTCTTGTCGAACAGCGCCAGGTTGAGCTGGGCGAAGGGCGCCAGGCTGCGATAATCGGTCGGCGGCACCCAGGTCCGGCCGGTGGCGATCAGGCGCTGTTCGGTCAGATCGTAAAGCGCATCGAAACCCAGAACGGCGGTCAGCGCCTCGAAACCCGGCATGGCGCGTTCGTAGCTGATCTTGCCGCCATATTTGCGGCTGCGGTTCTGCGACTGGTCGAACAGCGTGTTGACCGGCGCGATGGCCGCATCCTGGAAGGTGGCGATGGGCGCAACCTCCCCGCCATAGGTGTCCCGCGAGCGGTTGAAGAAAAGCTGCGCGATGAAGTTGCCGCCCCACAGGTCGCCGTCGGTGAGCGTCAGCGCCGCGCTTTCGGTGCGGTTGGTGGCGGGGACGCCCGGCGGAGTGCCGCGCACGGAGGTCGTCGGGAGGTCGATGGCGGGATTGCCGTCCAGCGTGACGTAGTCGCCCTCCCCCTTCAAATGGAAGCGGCTCATGGTCAGGTCCAGCCGGGCGCTGTCGCTGAGCGCATAGCCGAAGCGGCCGAACAGCGACCAGCTTCGGCTGTCCTGCGTCTCGCCCTGGGTCAGGTCGGTGCCGACGCGATTGCCATGGCCGTCGTAGAATGCGCCGCGCTTTTCATAGGCCGCGCCCACCGTCGCGTCCCAGCGCCCGGCGCGCCAGGCGAGCAGCCCCGCGACCTTGCCGCCGACGCCGTCGCCGTGAAAGCCGGTGTCGGCATTGCCCTGCACCAACATCCGGCCCGACAGGCCGTCGCTCTGGGGCGGCGCCACCGTCACCTGGTTGACGATGCCGCCGGCACCGCCGATCCCCTGCAACGCGTTGGAACCGTAGATCAGTTCGACCCGGTCGATGAAGAAGGGGTCGATGGTGAAGCCGTCCCGCGATCCGTCGCGCAGCGGCGCGGTTTGCGGGATGCCGTTGATCGCATAGAGGGGCGAACGGCCGCGCAGCGTCTCTCCCGCGCCGGACAGCTTCTGGCGCGTGGCGAGAAGGACGGGGTCAGCGCCGACACCGCATCGACGATGGAGCCGCCGATCGCGACCTGTTGGTTGAGCGTTTCCCGATCGATTACGTCGATGGTCATCGGCAGGGCGTTGGCGGGCAAGATCGTGCGCGCCGCCGTCACGATGATCGGGCCTGCGCCCTCGGCATCGGCCGCGGGTTCGGACTGGGCCAGGGCAGGCCGGCTCGACAGCGCGAGCATGGTGGTGACGAGCAGGAAAGACGGTCGGATGTGCATTCATTCCCCCATGAGGCTGCACTCCCGCTAGCCAAATAAGAGGATGTTGCAAGTCATTAGCAGTATAGATTTGCATTTCGCGGGCGGCTCTGCCGACGCCGTCACTCGATCAGCGCCATCAACGCCCTGGGATCGGGCCGAACCCGCTTGTTCCCGAAGATCGACTCCCGGCCAGGCGCGCGGCAGCGACTGCGGGGCGAAGTGCGGCCGCCGCGATCAGGCCGGACTCATCCCTTCACCACGAAGGGCAGGCATTCCCCGTCCGGGTCGGTCAGCGTCAGATAGGCGCCGGGCTGGATGGCGTGGGCGTCCAGCCGGTAGATCTTCTCGTCATCCGCCTCACCCTGCTCATAGGACAAGGCCCAACCATTCCCGGTGTGCAGCAACGTGCCGTGCCGGTCCGGCTCGTTCGGCCAGAAACGGCGCGCCGTCGCCAGTTCGGGATGGATGCGATATTCCCTTTCGTCGATCAGGCCGCCGCTGCCCAGCGGCAGGCGCAGCACATAGCTTCGCGCCGCCGATCCGTTGGGAAAGGCGGGCGTCCGGGCAAGTTCGAGGCGTATGGTCGTCCAACTCATATTCCATGCAATCGGATTCCGCGCCGAAAAGGATATAAGGATTATTCCTGATGGCGACCGCGCCGGGGAGTCCTAGCCAAAAGGGAAAGAGACGCTTGCCGGGAGACAGACGATGAAATCGGTCCTGCTGCACATTCATGAAGATCGTGGCGCGGAAAGCCGCTTGCAGGCGGCCTGCGATCTTGCCCGCGCATCGGGCGCGCACATCCATTGCGTGCAGGTGACGGCCATGCCGGATTTCGTGGCGGCCGACATGTACGGCGGCGCGTCCATGGCCCCGGCGATGATGGCGGAACTCTACGACATCGATGAAAAGGCCCGGATGCGCGTGGAGGATCGGCTGCGCCGCGAGGATGTGAGCTGGGACTGGCGCCATGTGGAAGGCGATGTCGTCCATGGCCTGCTGTCCGCGGCGGCGCTGACCGACGGCATGATCGTCACCCTGCCGCCCGGGCCGCGCCGGGAATTCGCAGATCCGCTGCACCTGGCCGCCGACCTGGCGCTGGCCGGGCGGGTTCCGGTGATCGCCGTGCCGCAGGAAGCGAAGTCCTTTCCGGTCACGGGCCGCGCGATGGTGGCCTGGGAAGGTTCGCAGGAAGCATCCGCCGCGCTGCGCCTGTCCGTGCCGCTGCTGAAGCTGGCGGAGGAGGTGCATGTCGTGACAGTCGAGGAAGCGGGCAAATATCCCTTCCCCGCGACCGACGCGCCGGAATATCTGGCCCGCCATGGCATCAAGTGCCAGTTGCACACATGGCCGCAGACGGGCGCACCATCGATGCGTCGCTGAAGGCCGCCATCGGCGTGCTGGAGCCGGACTGGATGGCGATGGGCGCCTTTGGCCATAGCCGGTTGCGCGAAATGATATTCGGCGGCGTCACGCGCGCCATGCTGCGCGAGGCGCATGTTCCGCTCTTGCTGGCGCATTGAAGCCACGGCATGGTGTCGGCATGGCGGTAGCGGACGATGAAACCGATGGCCTGACGCAGCGCGAGCACAGCCTGGAACAGGCATTGCTCGGCTCCATCCTGGCGACCGTCCCGGACCGCTGATCGTCATCGACATGCGCGGCACGATCGTGTCGTTCAGCGCGGCCGCGCAGCGCATGTTCCAATATGCCGAAAGCGACGTGCTGGGCGAGAATATCTCCATGCTGATGCCCTCCCCCGACCGGGAGAGGCATGACGGCTATATCCACCATTATCTGACGACCGGGGAAAAGCGGATCATCGGCATCGGCCGCCTGACCAGCGCGCGGCGGCGGGACGGGTCGACATTCCCCATCGAACTGTCGGTGGGGAGGTGCAGGATGAAGGGCGGCGGCTGTTCACCGGCTTCATCCGCGACCTGACCGAAAGCCAGCAGGCCGAGCGGCGGGTGGCCGACCTTCAGGCCGAACTGGCCATGCGTCGCGGGTGACGGCGATGGGGACGCTGGCATCGGCGCTGGCGCATGAACTGAACCAGCCGCTGACCGCCATCGCCAACTATCTGGAGGCCGGGCGCGACATGCTGGACGCCGGGGGCGGTGGACCGGAACTGCTGCGCGAGCGATGCGGAAAGCGCGAACCAGGCCCTGCGCGCAGGCGAGATCATCCGGTCGCTGCGCGAATTCATCAGCGCGGCGAGACGATGCGCCAGCCCGAGCCGCTGCGTGGATTGCTGGCGGAGGGGGCGGCGCTGGCCTTCATCGGCGTGGACAGCCGGGGGCTGGACATGGACATCAGCGTCGACCCCCGCGTCGACAAGGTGCTGGTCAACCGGGTGCAGTTGCAGCAGGTCATCATCAACCTGACCAAAACGCCGTGGAGGCGATGGCCGACAGCCCGGCGCGCATCCTGCGCCTGTCCGCCGTTCCGGGGGAAAATGCCGGGTGGAGGTGATCGTCGCGGACAGCGGGCCGGGGCTGGCGCCGGAGATGTCGCGCACGCTGTTCACCCCTTCACCACCACCAAGGCGTCCGGCATGGGCGTCGGCCTGTCGATCAGCCAGACCATCGTGGAGGGGCATGGCGGGCGTATCTGGGCGGGCCCTCCCAATGGGGCGGCACGGCCTTTCACTTCACATTGGACGCGGTGGACTAAGCATGAGCGAGCCATTTCCCATCTATGTCGTGGACGATGACGAGGCGATCCGGCGGTCCGCTGTCCTTCATGCTGAAGACCAGCGGTTCATGGTGAACTGTTGAGGGCGGTTTGCCCTTTTGAAAGAGGCCGCCGGTCTGGAGCCGGGCTGCGTGCTGCTGGACGGCGGATGCCGGACATGGACGGGCTGGCGGTGCAGCGGGAAGCTGCGGGCGGGGGCGTCATGCTGCCGGTGGTGATCATGACCGGCCATGGCGACATCGACATGGCGGTGACGGCGATGAAGGCGGGGGCGAGCGACTTTATCGAGAAGCCGTTCGAAAAGGCGGCGCTGCTGGGCTGCGTCGAGGCGGCGCGGCGGGTGGCGGTGGCGGATCGCGGCGCGAATGCGCGGGCGGAGGATGCGCGGGCGCGGCTCAACATCCTGACCGAGCGGGAGCGCGAGGTGCTGCACGGGCTGGTCGAAGGGTTGCCGAACAAGACCATCGCCTACGACCTGGCGATCAGCCCGCGCACGGTCGAAATCCACCGCGCCAACCTGATGCAGAAGCTGGAGGTGAAAAGCCTAGCCGAAGCGCTCAGGATCGCCTTCCACGCGGGCGTGGAGAAGGACAAGGCCTAGGGTGTGTGGGGATGGCGTGGCCAGACCTGGCCATGAGGCGCACGGAGCGCTTCAACGAGAGCGGAAGGCGCGGAACTACCCCTGGCTGCGAAAAACCGTCACCCCATCAATATCGCCCACGCCGACAGGATGCAGCCTATACCCGCCGCCACGGAGACGACGCGGCCCCATGGCAGCAGTTTTTCCAGACCCACCAGCAGCGTCAGCAACGCGATCCAGGCGAGGTTCATGATCCCGCCACGAACAGCAGCGCCATCAGCATCCAGCAACAGCCGACGCACCAGGCGCCATGGAGAGCGCCCATGCGCAGCGCACCGGCCCAGCCCGGCCGATAATGGCGGCTGAGGAACTGCGCGGGATTGCGGCATTGGCGCAGGCAGGCATCCTTCCACGGACTGATCTGATAGGTTCCGCCGCGATCAGCAGGGCGGCGGCCAGCGGGCGGCTGGACGTCGCCATCGCCATGGGGGACAGCATCGCCATTGCGGCCAGGCGCCATTGCGCCAGGGTGGCGATGAGGGAAAAGAAACCCCAGACCAGCAGATAGCCCAGGGTGAAGCTCTCCGTCGCCGGGCGCGTGGAGGCGGGCGCGGCGCGAGCGTAGAGCAGGACCATCGGCGCCGCGGAGGGAAGCATCATCGCGACCATCATCACCCACCACATGGCGAAAGTCATGACGAACCGCGCCATCGCCCATGGCATGTCGCCGGGCATCATCATCGCCGCCATCGGGTCTTCCGCCAGGCCGGCCGGAAACAGGGAGGCGGTGAGGCATCCCCATGCCCGCGCCGAAAGCAGCCAGCCCCAGGCCAGCAGGATCAGCACCGCGAGCGCGACAAGCGAAATCAAGCGGTGCCGGGCAAGCACCACGCCCCATATCGGCATCGTCAGCCCCTGACGACGCCGTGGCTGTCGAGGTGGAGATAGGCGAACTGGCCATAGCTCGCCGCATGGTCGAGCCGCATCGGCGCGATCGAGCGGCTGGTGCCGGAGCCGATCTCCGCGCCCATGGCATGTCGCCGGGCATCATCATCGCCGCCATCGGGTCTTCCGCCAGGCCGGCCGGAAACAGGGAGGCGGTGAGGGCCATCCCCATGCCCGCGCCCGAAAGCAGCCAGCCCCAGGCCAGCAGGATCAGCACCGCGAGCGCGACAAGCGAAATCAAGCGGTGCCGGGCAAGCACCACGCCCCATATCGGCATCGTCAGCCCCTGACGACGCCGTGGCTGTCGAGGTGGAGATAGGCGAACTGGCCATAGCTCGCCGCATGGTCGAGCCGCATCGGCGCGATCGAGCGGCTGGTGCCGGAGCCGATCTCCGCCACTTCATATTCGAAGCCGTCGGGCAGGTCGATCCGGGCGCGGATTTCCGATCCGTCCACCGGGCTGCGGATGGGTTCGCCGTCCATTTCCAGATGCCCCGCTATGCGCAGGCGGCCCTTGCGTCCTTCCACGTCGACCTCGAAGTCGACGGGGACGAAACTGGGTTCGTGCATGGTGGTGATGGTGGAGGCGAAGACGGCGAAGACCGTCGCCATCGGGGCGGTGTCGCCGCCGGTCATGATCGTCAGCAGGGCGTTGCGCTGCGCTTCCGTCGCCCGTTCGTCGACGAAGGCGGCGCATTCCCCCTGCCCTTCGTGGATCGGGCCGGGCCAGCGGAAGACGGCTGCGATGTTGAGGCCCGACAGGTCGGTGTCGCCGTGACGCCCCTCATCGATGGCGAAGCCGAAGGCGGCCTGGCAATGCCCCTTGTCGGGCAGGCCGCCGAACTGGCAGTTGCAGCCATATTCACAGTTGCAGTTGGCGAATTCGCGGCCCTTGAGCATCCAGTAGACCATGGTCCGACTCCCCTGACAGCCGGAAGACCATAGCAGATTCACAAGGCTGCGTCGCGCTTTCGGCGGAAGGGGTAGAGAAATTGCGCGCGATAGCCCTGGGGCACCTGTTCGGGCACGCCATAGCCGGTCGGCCATGCGCCGTCGGGCAGATGATGTGTGCCGAACAGGCGGTCGAGAAAAGGGAAGTGGATCGCGAAATTCTTGTCGACCGCGACCTCCTCTATCGCATGATGCCAGTGGTGGAAGCGCGGCGTCGCGACGATGCGGCCGAGATGGTTGAAATCGCCGCGCAGATTGGCGTGGAGCAGCGAGGAGTAGATATAGACGAAGCCGATATAGGCCTGCATCACCGATGGCGAGAAGCCGAAGGTGAGCAGCGGCAGGGACGTCACGCCGCGCAGGGCGATGATCTCGAAGAAATGCATGCGCGCGCCGGCGAGCCAGTCCATCGACCGGGCCGAATGGTGCACGGCGTGGAAGCCCCAGAGGAAGGGGACGCGGTGGAAGGCGCGGTGGAACCAATATTGGACGAAGTCGGTCAGCAGCACCACTTCCAGGAACTGGAGCAGCCAGGGCTGGCCGGCGATCATGGCGCGGACGCCCGCCAGGCCGGCGGTGTTGGCGTTGATGAAGCTGGACGGCGCCAGCGCGAGGAAGGTGATGAGCTGCACCATCATCGAACTGATCAGATAATAGAACAGGTCTTCCCGCCATTCCTGTCGGAACAGCCGTTGCTGCGCCCTGTGGGGGAACAGGCGCTCGATCGGCGCGAACATCAGGCCGGTGGCGACCATGTTGACGGCGAAGAAATCGACGCCGAAGAACACGCCCCAGTCATGGGTCTCACGCGGTTGGACTTCCGCTCCGCCCAACAGGGTGGCGAGCAGCGCGACGATGAGCGCGGTGGCGCCGATGGCTTTGCGTGTGCGCAAAAGCAGGCTGAGCAACGCCAGGGCATAGCCGCCGATCAACAGCGCATGGACCAGAGGACGCAGCCCGCCCCAGGCGTGCAGCGCGGCCAGTTCGGGCGTCGCGAACCAGTCGGGCCAGCGCAGCGCCATCACCAGACAAAGCCCGGTGGTGCTGAGCAGCAGCGCGAAGAAGCCCGAGAACCAGCCGCTGCCGAGGCGCCGCACGGCAAGCGGCGATTGCAGGTCGCGTTCCAGGCTATCGAACCAGTTTGCCATGATATGTCCCCCTTTTGTCTCCAGCTTGCCGCCCGCCGTGCCTGCCGCCTATGTTAAAGCTCCGCCCCTGCCGCCCTCAAGCTTTCCTTGACCCGCGCCGTGGCCATTTCGAGGGGGTCCGTCTCGCCCAAAAGGGCGAAGCTGCCGTTGAGCGCGAAGGTGCAATGGCCATGGACCGTCGCCACCAGCGAGCGGGCGAGGCGTGGAGCGACATCCTGGGATTCCGGCGGCAGCACGGCAGCGACTTCGCGCACGACGACATCGGTGAGACCGGCGCGCTGCCGGGCATATTCCTCCGGCAAGGGCACGCCGGACGGCAGGCGATGGTCGTAGATCGCCATCCAGATGTTCGTGTTTTCCGAAGCGAAGCGGAAATAGCCCTCCACCAGCGCGGCGATCCTGTCGCGCGGCCGGCTGGCGAGGCGCCGTTCCAGAAAGGCGGCCCACAGGTCGAAGGTGCGCGTGTTGATGGCGGCGACCAGCCGGTCGTAGCTGCCGAAGACATTATAGAGCGTGCCCACCGAATAGCCGATGCGCTTGGCCACCTCTCGCGAGGAGAATTTGGCGAAACCGGACTCGGCCATGTGGCGGTGGCCCTCCTCCAGGATGAGCGCCTCCAGCTCCTCGCGGCTATGGTCGGATCGTCTGCCCATGGAGAGGCGAATAGAAGATCAATTGAACGCTGTCTAATTATTTTATTGAACAGTGTGTAATTTTGCGGTAGCCGATGGGGCATTGCTGGGTGCAGGGGTTCGACTCATGCTTGTGACGCTGGTTCTGCTGGTTTTCGGGGTGATGCTGTTCGACATGCGCGGGCGGTTGAAGGCGGCCGAGCAAAGGTTGGCGCAGCTGGAAGGGGGTGTTGGAAATACGCCCTCCCTCCCCGACCGCCCCGTCCCAGAAGACGGGGATGACGATGCGCGGGCGAGGCCGGCGGCGCCCGCAAGCGTCGTGGAGCGGCGGGTCGTCATGGACGCCGCGCCTCCGCCGCCCGCGAGCGCGGTCATCGTTGACCGTCAATTCAAAGAGGGCGGGAAGGGCGGGGAAGAGGCGAAAGGCATCGCCATCGAAGTCGCGCGCCCTGCACGCCCCTCCTTCAGCTTCGAGGAACTGTTCGGCCGACGCCTGCCGATCTGGGCGGGCGGCGTGACGCTGGCGGTCGCGGGCGTGCTGCTGGTCAAATATTCGATCGATGCGGGGCTGCTCTCGCCGCTGGTGCGGGTTGTTCTGGGGCTGCTGTTCGGCGGGGCGCTGATCGGCGGGGCGGAGGCGGCGTTGCGGCTGGAGGATCGGGTCCGCGATGCGCGGGTGCGGCAGGCGCTGGCGGGCGCGGGGCTGGCGACGCTCTATGCCGCGATCCTGGCGGCGCATATGCTCTACGGGCTGGTCGGGCCGGGCATCGCCTTTGCGGGGCTTGCGGGCGTGACCGGGCTGGCCATGGCGCTGTCGTTGCGCTTTGGCGCGCCGAGTGCGCTGCTGGGGCTGGTCGGCGGCCTGGCGGCGCCCGCCCTGGTCGAGGCGGGGCAGCCCAATGTGCCCCTGCTGAGCTGTTATCTCGCCCTGGCGGTCGGTGGGCTTTGCGTGCTGTCGCGTGCCCAGCGCTGGATGTGGCTGGGGGTGAGCGCGCTGGTCGGCGGGGCCGGCTGGGGCGTCGTCATGCTGGCCATGGGCGCGCTGGATTGGGCATCGTCGCTGTCGGTCGGGTTGCTGGTGCTGATGCTGGGTATGGCGTTGCCGGTCCTGGCCTTTTCCGGAACGCGGGCCGCGCTGCTGCGCATGGGCGCGGCCGTGGTGGCGGCGGGCCAGATGGCGGCGCTGGTGGCGACCGGCGGCTTCGGCCTGCTGCAATGGGGATTGTTCGGGCTGCTGTCGCTTATGCTGGTGTGGCTGGGGCGGGAGGCGGCCTTGCGGCCGCTGGCGGCGATCGGCGCCGGTGTCGCGCTGCTGCTGGCGGCGGTGTGGCCGCAGCCGGAAATGGGTCGCTTCGCCCTGGTGATGCTGGGCATGGCGGCGATTTATGGCGGCGCGGCCCTGCTGCGGGTCTGGCGCGGCGGATTGGTCGAGGCGGGGCAGATCGCGGGGCTGGCGCTGGGCGGCTTTGCCGTGGCGCTGGGGCAGTGCTGGCGGGTCGGGCTGGACGGGGAATTCGCCCTGCTGGCGCTGGCGGCCGCGGGATTGCCCGGCGCGGCCATGGCGATGGGCTGGCGATGCGGCACGCGGCGGGAGGATGCGCGCTTCGTGACGCTGGCGAGCGCCGCGGCGCTGCTGCTGGTGGTGGCCGGCGGGCTGGGGCTGCCGGAGTGGACTCTGGCCATGGTGATTGCCGCGGTTGCGACCGGGCTGCTGAAGCTGGCGGCGCTGGCGGAGGACCGTCGGGTTGAATGGAGCGGCTGGGGCTTTGCCTTCGGCGCGCTGGTGGTTCTGGCCGGATCGGACGATGTCGCCCGGCTGTGGGGAGATGCGGCGGATGGGCCGGGCTGGCAGGGCGTGATGCGCTGGACGGCGGGCGCGGCAATGGCGGCGCTGTTCGCCTGGCGGGCGCGCTTCGCCGAGGGACGGATGGTCGCGCAGGGCGTGGCTGTGCTGCTCGCCTATGGGGCCGTGGCGCAGGCAGTGCCGGCGCCCTGGGTGCCGGTGGGCGCCGCGCTGGGGCTGGCCATGCTGGCGGAAGGAGCGCGGAAGCTGGCGGTCGGGCGAATGGCGCCTGCCCTGGGCGTGGCCTTGGCGCTGGTGGTGCTTTGGGCGGCCTGGCCCCTGGGGATCTGGCTGGGCCGGGTGTTGCTGTCGCTGGTGGGTGAACCCGTGTTGGTGCGGGACTTGCCCGGAATAAGCGAGGTGGCGCGGCGGATCGCCTTGCCGGCGATGGCGCTGGGCCTTGCCTTGTGGCGGGGCGGGGCGGCCGTGGATGCGGTCGGGCGACGGATCGGCTGCTGTGTCGCGGCGGTGCTTGGCGGGGTGGCGGCGCATGTCGCATTCAAGCAGCTTTTCGCTTTGGGCAGCCTGGCGGAGGTGACGCGCCTTGCCCTGGCGGAGCGCACGCTTTGGGAAGCTGTGCTGATGGGCCTGGGTTTCGTTGCGTTGCGGGGCCGGATCGCGCCGGCTCATTTCCACCCGTCGCGGAAAGCCGGGGAGAATTGGGCGCGCGTGGTCGGGACATGCCTCGTCGCGGCGGGATTGGGGCATTTGCTGGTTTATTCGGTGGTGCTGCACAATCCGCTCTGGTTCCCGCAGGCGGTGGGGAGCTGGCCCTTCGTCAATCTGCTGCCGGTGGTGCTGGCCCTTGCCTTCGTGGCGCTGAAGGTGGCGGACGGCTGGTCGCGGCGCATCGCCGATGGCGTGCGCATGGCGATCATCGCGCTGTTCGGCGTGGCGATGCTGCGGCAGCTTTTCGTCGGATCGCTGCTGACCGTGCGCGGAGTGGGCCAGGTGGAGGATATTCTCCGTTCCGTGCTCGCATTGGCGCTCGCCATCGGCTTCCTGCTCTGGGGCATCCGCGGGCAGGCGCAGGCCGAAAACGCCAGAGACTGGCGCATCGCTTCGCTGCTGCTGATGCTGCTCGCCGTGGCCAAGGTGTTCCTGTTGGATGCGTCGGGGCTGACCGGGCTGCTGCGGATCGCATCCTTCCTGGCCCTGGGCTTTAGCCTGATCGGCATCGGATGGCTCTATAATCGCCTGTTGCGGGAGCCGATTAACAACTCCGCGACTATTGCTGCATAATGCGTGAAGGACGGGGGTAAGAAAATGTCCGCACCTGATCTGTCTTTGCTGGGTAAACGCCGTTTCGCGCCTTTGTTCGTGGTGCAGTTCCTGGGCGCGTTCAACGACAATCTGTTGAAGTTCGCGCTGCTGTTCCTCGCCAATTTCGGCCTCTATCGGGCCGAGCCCGACAAGGCGGAGATGCTGGCGACCGTCGCCACGGGCCTGTTCATCCTGCCCTATTTCCTGTTTTCCGCGCTGGCCGGGCAACTGGCCGACGCCTGGGACAAGGCGAAGCTGGTGCGGGCGGTGAAGGCGGCGGAAATCGTCATCATGACCCTGGCCGTCACCGGATTCTGGCTGGAATCGGTGCCGCTGCTGCTGTCCTGCCTGTTCCTGATGGGGCTGCATTCGACCATCTTCGGGCCGGTCAAATTTTCCATCCTGCCGCAGCATCTGCGCACCGATGAGATCATGGGCGGCACCGGCCTGATCGAGGCAGGCACCTTCCTCGCCATATTGAGCGGTCAGTTGCTGGCCGGGGTGATCCCGCCATGGGAAGCCGGGCTGGTGGCGGTGGGCCTGGCGATCCTGGGCTTCCTGGCCAGCCTGGCGGTGCCGTCCGCGCCGACGGTGGTGCCGGGGCTGCGCATCGAACCCAACATCTTCAGGAGCACCTGGCATATATTGAAGGCGGCGCGGCATGGGCGCGGCGTGTGGCTGTCGATCCTGGGGATAAGCTGGTTCTTCGCCGTGGGCGCGGTATTGCTGGCGGAGTTCGCGCCGCTGGTGAGCGGGGTGCTGAAGGCGAAGCAGGAGGTCGCGACCTTCTTCCTGCTGATCTTCTCGGTCAGCGTGGCGCTGGGGTCGATGCTGGTCAACCGGCTGCTGGGCGGGCAGGTGTCCGCCCGCTTCGTGCCGGTATCCGCGCTGGCGCTGGCCGGGTTCATGATCGACCTGTGGCTGTCGACCGGCTCCTATGCGCCCATGCATTCGGGCGCGGGCATAGCGGAATTCGTCGGGTCGCCGGGGAGCTGGCGGATCATGGTCGACCTGTTCGGCATCGCCTTTTCAGGCGGCATGTTCATCGTGCCGCTCTATGCGATCCTCCAGACGCACAGCCCGCGGCAGGAGCGGTCGCGCACCATTGCGGCCAACAACATCGTCAATGCGGCGGTCACGGTGGCGGTCGTCGCCGTGGTGACGGCGATGCTGGCGCGCGGCGAGAGCGTGCCCGGCGTGATCGGGGCGATGGGCTTTGCGACGCTGGCGGTGGCGCTGATCAGTTGCTGGCTGCTGCCGGAGACGGTGATCAAGGCCATCGTGCGCGGGATGCTGCGGCTCTGCTACCGGGTGGAGGTCATCGGCGCTGAAAATATGCCCGGCGCGGGCGAACCGGCGGTCGTCGTGGTCAACCATGTGTCGTTCCTGGATGGCCTGCTGCTGGCGGCCTTCCTGCCGGGCAAGCCCACCTTCGCGGTGCATACGCGCATTGCCAGGGCCTGGTGGGTCAAGCCCTTCCTGCCGCTGTTCGACGCCTTTCCGGTCGACCCGACCAATCCGCTGTCCGCCAAGGCGATGGTGAAGGCGGTGCGCGAAGGGCGGACGCTGGTGATCTTTCCCGAAGGCCGGATCACCGTCACCGGCGCCTTGATGAAGGTGTTTGACGGCCCCGGCATGGTCGCGGACAAGGCCGACGCGCCGATCATTCCGGTGCGGATCGACGGCGCGCAGTTCACGCCCTTTTCCCGCCTCAGGGGGAAGGTCCGGCTGCGGCGCTTTCCCCGGATCACGCTCACCGTGCTGCCGCCCCGCCGCTTCGCCATCGAGGGGGAGATGACGGCGCGGGCGCGGCGCGCTATCGCCGGGCGGCGGCTCTATGACGAGATGAGCCAGATGATGTTCGCGACCTCCGACACGGACAGGACATTGTTCGAAGCGCTGCTGGAGGCGAGCCATGTCCATGGGCGCGGATCGGCCGTCGTCGAGGATGTGAAGCGCGAACCGCTGACCTATGGGCGGCTGGTGACGGGATCGCTGGTGCTGGGACGCGTGCTGGCGCGTTCGACCCGGCAGGGGGAGGCGGTCGGCGTGCTGCTGCCCAATGTCGCCGGGGTGGCGGTGGCCTTCTTCGCGCTCCAGGCAGGCGGGCGGGTGCCGGCGATGCTGAACTTCACGGCGGGTCTGGCGAACCTGAAGGCGGCCTGCATGGCGGCCGAAATCCGGACGGTGGTGACGGCGCGGGCCTTTGTCGAGCAGGGCAAGCTCGGCGATGTCGTCGCGGGGCTGGAGGCGGAGGGCATCGCCTTCCTCTGGCTGGAGGATGTGGCGGCGGGCATCGGCCCCGGCGCCAAGCTGCGCGGGCTGATCGCCAGCCGCTTTGCCGGGCGCGCGCACCGGCGGCTCAAGGTTTCGCCGGACGATGCGGCGGTGATCCTGTTCACCAGCGGGTCGGAGGGGCTGCCCAAGGGCGTGGTGCTGACGCATCGCAACCTTCTGTCCAACTGCCGGCAATTGGCGGCGCGCATCGACTTCAATTCGGCCGATGTGGTGCTGAACGCCCTGCCGGTGTTCCATAGTTTCGGCCTGACCGGGGGCACTTTGCTGCCGATCTTCCACGGGGTGAAGACGCTGCTCTATCCCAGCCCGCTGCATTACCGGATCGTGCCGGCGCTCGCCTATGACGCCAATGCGACGATCCTGTTCGGGACCGACACCTTCCTGTCGGGCTATGCGCGGATGGCGCATGGCTATGACTTTTATTCGCTGCGCTACATCTTCGCGGGCGCGGAGCGGGTGCGGGACGAGACCCGGAAGATCTATGCCGAGAAATTCGGGCTGCGCATCCTGGAGGGCTATGGCGCGACGGAAGCGGGGCCGGTGATCGCGGTCAACACCCCGATGCATTTCCGCGCCGGATCGGTCGGACGGCTGCTGCCGGGGATAGAGGCGCGGCTGGACGATGTGCCGGGGATCGAGGAAGGCGGGCGGCTTTCGATCCGGGGGCCGAACATCATGGCCGGCTATATGAAGGCCGATGCGCCGGGCGTGCTGCAACCGCCGGAAGGGGGCGGGCACGATACCGGCGACATCGTGACCATCGACGATCAGGGCTTCGTGACGATCCGGGGGCGGGCGAAGCGCTTTGCGAAGATCGGGGGCGAGATGATCTCCCTGCCGGCGGTGGAGGGCTATGCCTCCGCGGTCTGGCCGGATGCGGACCATGCCGTGGTGACGCGGCCCGACGCGCGCAAGGGGGAGCAACTGGTGCTGTTCACGACCGCGCGGGATGCGAAGGCGGCGGCGTTGCAGGCCTGGGGCAAGGCCAATGGCGTGGCGGAACTGGCCTTGCCCAGGGAAATCCGGGTGCTGGATGCTCTGCCGCTGCTGGGAACCGGGAAGACGGACTATGCGTCCATGACGCAGATGGCGGCCGGGTAGGACAGATCCTTCCTGCGCCAAAGGCTTGGGAAGGATTTGTGTCGGTGGAACGGCCTTCGCATCTGATGCGGCGGTTGCTGGTGCGCCAGGTGCGGGGCGTGTTTCATGACAGCGCCCGAGGAGAAGCGCCGGTCGTCGCTTCGGACCGGGCGCTCTATCCGCCGGGGTCGGTGATCCGGCGCGTGCATGGCGACGTCACCAGCATGATGATCGGCGGGGTCGGCGCATTGCTGCTCCAGATGCTGCATCCGGCGGCCTTGGCGGGAATCTGGGACCACAGCCGGTTTCGGGACGATATGCTGGGGCGGCTGCGGCGGACGGCGCGGTTCATCGCCGTCACCACCTATGCCGAACGGGCCGAGGCGGAGGCGGCGATCGCGCGGGTGCGGCAGGTGCATGACCATGTGCGCGGGACGCTGGCGGACGGGACGGCCTATGCGGCGGGCGATCCCTGGCTGCTCGCCTGGGTGCATGTCTGCGAGGCGGTGAGCTTTCTCGACGCGTGGATGGCCTATGGCGAGCCGTTCATGCCGGTGGCGGAGCAGGACCGCTATTTTGCCGAAGCGGCGCTGGTGGCGCGGGCTTTGGGGGCCGATCCGGTGCCGGAGAGCCGGGCCGAGGCGATGGCGCTGATGGCGCGATTTCGCAGCGAGCTGGCCGTGACGGAGCGGACGCGGGAGGTGGCGCGGATCGTGCTGCGGCAGCCCGCGCCCTCGCTGGGGCTGATGCCCGCCCAAGCGATGACGATGCAGGCGGCGGTGGCGCTGCTGCCCGGATGGGCGCGGCGGATGCATGGCTTTTCCATGCCCGTCGTGGCGCGGCCGCTGGTCCGGGCGGCGGCTTTCGCGCTGGCGGGGACGATGCGCTGGGCGTTCAAGGCGCAGAAATGAGATTTCATATTCCGCCGATATGTGACGACCCCATTTCATTGGTGGCCATGGAGGGCGTCAGAATGAAACCCTTTTTCCGTCCAAACATGGGATAAGGCTGAACATGGCACAGGCGGACATGACACCTCCCGAGGGCGCGGCTGCGGACTGGACGGTTCCGCAGGACTGGTCTGCCTATACGCCCGGCGAGCATGCCATGTGGGACCGGCTGTTCGAACGGCAGGCCGCGATGCTGCCAGGGCGGGTGGTGCCGGAATTCCTGGAGGGGCTGGACATATTGCGGATGGCGCGGCCGGGGATTCCCGACTTCGCCGAATTGTCCGAACGGTTGATGAAGCGCACGGGCTGGCAGGTGGTGGCGGTGCCGGGACTGGTGCCGGACCGGGTTTTCTTCGCACATCTCGCCAATCGGCGGTTCGTGGCGGGGCGGTTCATCCGCAGGCCCGAACAGATCGATTATCTGCAGGAGCCGGACGTGTTTCACGACGTGTTCGGGCATGTGCCTTTGCTGACCCATCCGGCCTTTGCCGATTATATGCAGGCCTATGGCGAGGGCGGACTGCGCGCCGACGGGCTGGGGTCGATCGATCATCTGGCGCGGCTTTACTGGTATACGGTGGAGTTCGGGCTGATGCGGCATGGCGACGACTTGCGGCTTTACGGGGCGGGGATCGTTTCGTCCTTCGGCGAGTCGGTGTTCGCGCTGGAGGATGCTTCGCCCAACCGGATCGGTTTCGATCTGAAGCGGTTGATGCGGACCCAATATCGCATCGACGATTATCAGCAGAGCTATTTCGTCATCGACAGTTTCGAGGATCTTCTGCGCAAAACGTCCGATGTGGACTTCGGGCCGATCTATCGCGAATTGGAGACGGAGAGCGACGTGGCGCCCGATGTGGTGCTGGCGCAGGATCGCGTCTATCATCGCGGCAGCCAGGATCACGCCCGCGCCAAAATGCCATGCTGACGCGGTAACCCCAACCATAATCGAGAGGATTGGCTTCATGGCCGACATCATCAATCCGCTGGGCCTAAACGGTTTCGAATTCGTCGAATTCACATCGCCGGATCCCGAAGCCATGGGGCGGCAGTTCGAACAACTGGGCTTCGTGGCCAGCCACCGGCATCCGACCAAGAACATCACCCGCTACAAGCAGGGGCGCATCAACCTGATGCTGAACCGCGACGATGCCGGGCGGGTGGCGGCCTTCCGGGGCGAGCATGGCCCGTCGGCGAGCGCCATGGCCTTTCGCGTGGCCGATCCGGAGGCGGCGATGCAATGGGCGCTGGAGCACGGCGCCAGGCCGACGGACGAGGACGATACCGTCATCCAGGGGATCGGCGGTTCCTATCTCTATTTCATCAAGGACGGCGAAGACCTTTATGCCGATTGGGCGGAGTTTCCCGGCTGGCGGGAGGCGGCGGCGGAGAACAATGTCGGCTTGGACCTGCTCGACCATCTGACTCATAATGTCCGGCGCGGGCAGATGCGCGTGTGGAGCCAGTTCTATCGGACGCTGTTCGGGTTCGAGGAGCAAAAATATTTCGACATCAAGGGGCAGGCGACCGGGCTGTTCAGCCAGGCGATGATCGCGCCCGACAGGGCGATCCGCATCCCCCTGAACGAAAGCCAGGACGACAAGAGCCAGATCGAGGAGTTCATCCGCCAATATCATGGCGAGGGCATCCAGCATCTGGCGCTGACCACCGACAATATCTACGAGACGGTGGAGAAGTTGCGGGCGCGGGGCGTGCGGTTGCAGGACACCATCGAGACCTATTATGAACTGGTCGACAAGCGGGTGCCTGGGCATGGAGAAGATTTGGAGAGATTGCGCCGGAACCGGATATTGATCGACGGATCGGTGGAGAATGGCGAGGGAATCCTGCTGCAAATCTTCACCGAGACCATGTTTGGGCCGATCTTCTTCGAGATCATCCAGCGCAAGGGCAATGAGGGCTTCGGGAACGGGAATTTCCAGGCCTTGTTCGAGAGCATCGAGTTGGATCAGATCAGGCGCGGGGTGATTTCGGTCGACGCCTGAGGTCGCAAGGCCCGGCGGGGAACGGTCATGAAAGGACGCCGGACCTCCTCGCGCGCAGCGTGGGGAGGGAGGCCGCGGTAATTGTCGCCGATTTGGATCAATCATCGTCGCTTCCAGCGGCTTTTGCGTGAGCGAAATCGGTGAAAACATCTGGCGTTCCTGCGCAAAGCCACCATTTGCCAGTGCAAGCGCTTTGCACCGTAACGGTTGCTTCTTTCATGCCCTGACAACAGCGCCAAGGTTATGAATTTCCCCGGTTGAAGCGCTTTTGCGTTCACGCAAAGCGCCGTTGGGGGAAAGCAATGCGTCTGGGTTCGAAAGCCAAGCTGACGATCGCCGTCGGGCTGACCGCCGCTTCGGCTTTTCTGGCGCTGGGCGTCCGCGAATTGCGCAACGCTTCCGCCGCGACGGTGCAGGGCGAGGCCGCGCCCGTCAGGGTGGCCGCGCCTGTCCTGCTGGTGCGGGCGGCCCGCGCGATCCGCACGGGGGAGACGATCACGGCCGCCATGATCCGCAACGCGCCGGGCGATCCGACGCGCTATCCCTATGCGGCGACATCCGCCGAGGTGGTGGGCAAGGTCGCGACGCGGGACATAGGCCTGCATGCGTTGATCGCCCGCGATGCGGTGGGGATGGAGAGCAAGCTTGCCATTCGCGTGCCGATGGGGATGCGCGCAATCAGCATCGACACCACGGCGGAGATCGCCGTCGCCGGCCTGATCCGGCCGGGCGACCGGGTCGACGTGCAGGTCGTCTATCCCGGCGCCGACGCGATCAGCGGGGCGCGCGGGTCGGGACGCAGCCGGGCGCAGGCCCTGCTCCAGATGGTGCAGGTGCTGGCCGTGGGCGAGGTGGTGGTGGGAACGCAGCAGGCGTCGGGAGCCAATGGCGGCGTGGAAGGCGCGCTCTCCTCCCCTCCCCCGCCGGCGCGGACAGTGACGCTGGCGTTGACGCCGGAGCAGGTGTCGATCCTGTCGCTGGCGAAGAATATCGGGGCGCTGACTTTGTCGCTGCGCAATCCGGCGGACAGCGCGCAGGTCGCGGTGGCCGTGGCGGCTTCGGCGGGGGTCGAGCCGGTGGCGGCGCCCGCGCCGATGCCCGGGGCGACGGCTCCCGCGTCCCGCGCGACGGCGCGTCCTGCGCCCCATGCCATCGAACTGGTCGTGGGGAGCCGGCGCGAAACCATCTATTCGGGGAGTAGCGCGAAGTGAGGATTTCGGGCTGTTGGCAGCGGGCGCGTCTTGGATTGGGGCTGATCGCGATGGGCCTGCCCCTTGGCGCCGTGGCGCAAACGGCGTTGCAGGTGAAGGAGCAGCGCACCCTTTCCTATCCCCGCGCCATCGGGCGGGTCGAGGTGGACCGGGAGGGCGTGTTGTCCATCGCCGCGCCTTCTGCCCGGTCGCTGCGGCTGACGGCGATTGGCGAAGGCGCGGCGACCGTCAGCGTCTATGGCGGCGATGGCGGGCTGATGGCGCGGGAGCCGATCAGCGTCGCGCCCGATGCGGCGGCGAGCGCGCCCATCGTCAGGGCGGGCGAGCAGGTGGTGGCGGTGGACGTGCAGTTCGCGGCGGTCTCCGCGACGACGCTCAAGGCGCTGGGCTTCAACTTCTCCAAGCTCAGCGGCGATATTCAGGGGGCCATCGTTTCGCCCAGCAGCCTGGGGAGCGCGTCCTTCAATCCCGATGGACTGTCGCTGGAGGCGAGCGCGCCGATCCAAAACGCCTTCAACCTGTTCCTTTCCGCGCCCAATCGGGGGATCGGGGCGGTGTTGAGCGCGCTGTCCTCCAACGGGCTGTCGCAGCTATTGGCGCAGCCGACCCTGCTGGTGCGGTCCGGCGAGCAGGCGAGTTTCCTGGCGGGAGGCGAGTTTCCGGTGCCGGTGCCGCAGGTTTCGGGGTCGGGCAATACTCTGTCCATCCAGTATAAGGAATTCGGCGTGCGGTTATCGGTGACGCCCTTCGTGTTGTCGAAGGAGCATATCGTGCTGAAGATCGCGCCGGAGGTCAGCGAACTCGACTATAATAACGGCGTGCAGTTGCAGGGCTATGTCGTGCCGGGGCTGCGGCGGCGGTCGGCGGAGACGACCGTCGAACTCGGCAGCGGGCAGAGCTTCGTCATCGCGGGGCTGAGCTATTCCAGCCAGACGGTGACGAAGGAGAAGACGCCCCTTTTCGGCGATATTCCGGTGCTGGGCGCCTTCTTCAAGCGGCAGCAGAACCAGAAGGAGAAGCAGGAGCTGATCATCGTCGCGACGCCCCGGCTGGTGGGGCCGATGAAACCGGAGGAGGTGCCGCCCTTGCCCGGCGCGGCGACGGCGGGGATCGACCCCGGCATAGGCGACATGATTTTGGGCACGGACGGGCTGGACCAGTCCAGCGCGCCCTTCGGCGTGGTGCGGCGGTGAGCATGGCGAAGATTCTTCTGCTGTCGGTCGACCGGGTGCTGGCGCAGCGCATCGAGGAAGCGACGGGCGGCGGCGCCACGGTGGAACTGGCGCAATCGGTGGAGCGTGAGGCGCTGGACGAGCCGGCGCTGATCGTCATCGACCGCGCCGCCATTCCGCCCGAGCGCGCCCTGTCGGTCGCGATCGGCGCCGTGGTGGCGGGCGCGGGCGGCCGGCCCGTCCTGCTGGCGACCGACGAGATGGAGGCCGGGCCGTTGCTGCGCGCCATTCGCGCCGGCGTGCATGACGTCGTTCCGCGCGACGGGCAGCGCGGGGAGATCGCCCCCATATTGGCGCGGCTGTTGAACGAGGCGGTGGCGGACCGGGGCAGCCGGGGACGGCTGACGCTGCTGCTGGGCGCGGACCGCGATGCCTGCGCGATGGTGGCGACCGACATGGCCGTCGCCACGGCGGCGCGGGGATCGACGCTGCTGATCGACTGCACCCTGCCGACGAGCGCGGCCGCGAGCTATCTGGACCTGGTCGTCGATTATGGGCTGGCCTCCGCTATCGGCGACATGGACCGGCTGGACGCCAGCCTGCTGGCCAGCACGGTGGCGCGGCATGAACCGAGCGATGTGATGCTGCTGACTTTCGACGGCGGGACCGGGGCCGAGCCGGCGGGACTGACGCCAGTCGACCTGGCGGCGCTGATCCGGCTGCTGCGGGGCTGTTGCGGGCATGTGGTGCTGAATGCGGGAAGCCTGCGCCATGGCGGGCTGCTGCGCGAGGTGATGGCGGAGGCGGATCGGATGGAATTGCTCTGCGGCCAGTCCATTCGCGAGATCGAGGCGTGCCGCCGCTTGCTGGACAGGATCGGGACGGAGCGCGAGCGGATAGAGGCGATGCGGCTGCTGGTGTGGGATCATCTGCCCGGCGTGCTGCTGGATGGGCGGCGGATGGCGGATGCGCTGGGCGTCGGCGCGGCGCTGGCGCTGCCCATCGACCGGGCGCGGATGCGCAATGCGCTGAACGCCGGGCGGCCGATGGCGATGGAGGCGGATGGCGGGGCCTATATGGCCGCGATCCGGCGGGTTTGCGGGATCGCGCCGAAGCCCGGCGGGATCGACCGGCTGCGGGGGGCGATGCTGCGCGTCGTCCAGCGTGCGTCATGAGCCTGCTGACCGGCGAAGAGGGCTTCATTCCGGCGCGGGAGGTGCGGATCGCGCCCGTCGCCCAGCCCGCCGCGCAGCGGATGAGCGACATCTATCAGCTCGCCAAGGCGCAGACCTGCGCCCAGTTGATCGAGCAGCTGGAGGCGCGGGGCGAGACGGCGGAGACGCTGGGGCCAAGGGCGCTGCGCGAGGAGATAGAGCAGGTCATCTCCAGCCGCAGCCGTCGCGGGCAGATGGCGCTGAACAGCGCGGAGCGGCTGCTGCTGATCGAGGATGTCGAGGATGAGGTGGCGGGCATGGGGCCGCTGGCGCCGCTGCTGCGCGATCCGGGAGTGGACGACATCATCGTCAACGGGCCGGGGCATGTCTATGCCGAGCGGGGCGGGTTGCTGGAGAAGGTCGAGACGCGCTTTCGCGACGACGCGCACCTCATGAACATCATCCAGCGGATCGTGGGGCCTATCGGACGGCGCGTGGATGAGGCCAGCCCCTATGTCGATGCGCGGCTGGCGGACGGGTCGCGGGTGAATATCGTCATTCCGCCGGTGGCTCTGGATGGGCCGACGCTGTCGATCCGCAAATTCCGGTTGCAGAGCATGACCATCGAGGACTGCGTCGCCGGCCATGTGATGAGCGCGGACATGGCGGCTTATCTGAGCGCGGCGGTGCGGTCGCGGCTCAACATCCTGATCTGCGGCGGGACGGGCGCGGGCAAGACGACCCTGCTCAACATGCTGTCGACCTTCATCGGGGATCGCGAGCGGCTGATCACCATCGAGGACGCCGCCGAACTGCAGTTGCGGCAGAGCCATGTCGTGCGGCTGGAGACGCGGCCGCCGACGGTGGACGGCAGCCGCGAGGTGAGCAGCCGCGAACTGGTGCGCAACGCGCTGCGGATGCGGCCGGACCGGATCATTTTGGGCGAGGTGCGCGGCGTCGAGGCCGTGGAGATGTTGCAGGCCATGTCGACCGGGCATGACGGGTCGATGGCGACGCTGCACGGCAATAGTCCGAGGGATGCCTTTGCCCGGCTGGAGATGCTGCTGGGCTTTGCCGGGGTGCAGAGCGACGTGCGGGCGATCCGGCGCTTCATCGCCAACAGCGTGCATGTGGTGGTGCAGTTGCAGCGGCTGTCCAACGGCAGCCGGCGGGTGATGTCGGTCAGCGAGGTGACGGGGCTGGAGGGCGAGGCCTATTCGCTGAACGAACTGTTCGCCTTTCAGGAGCAGCCTGCGCTGTCGGGGCTTGGCGAGTTTCGGACGTTGTCGCCGCGGCCCTTTTTCGCGGGGCGGCTGCGCGATTATCGGGGCAATCGGCCGTGCTGAGCGGGGCGGCCTTCATGATGCTGTCGCTGATGATCGTGGCGGTGATCGGCTGGCAGTTGCTGGCCGATCAGGCGCGGGAGCGGGCGGTGATCGACCGGCGGCTGGGACTGGCCCTGACCGCGGCCATGCCGCGCCCGGCGGTGCTGGCGGCGCCGGACAGGATGGCGCCGCTGCTGGCCCAGGCGCAGATCGACGTGACGGCGCGGGCGCTGGGCATGGTCGGCGGCGGGCTGCTGCTGATCGCGCTGTTCGCCCTGCTGGCGGCGGGGCCGGTGGCGGCGCTGGCAGTGGCGGCGGGCGTGCCGATGGCGCTGATCGGCTGGGTGCGGCGGCGGGCGCAGCGGCGCGTGGAGGCGCTGATCGAGGCGCTGCCCTATTATATCGACGCGGTGCGGCAGATGCAGGCGGTCGGCAATTCGCTGGCGCAGGCGCTGGACCGGGCGCTGGCCGACGCGCCCGCCGTGGTGCGGAGCTATATCGCGCCGGTCGCAAGGCGGCTGGAACTGGGCGCGCCGGTGGCCGATGCGATGCAGGTGCTGGCGGAGCGGCTGCGCGTTCCTGAAATATCGATGCTGGCCGCCGCGATCCGCACGAACATGCGCTATGGCGGGTCGATTTCGGCGGTGCTGCTGAACCTGGCCAACATCCTGCGCGAGCGCATCCGCATCAAGCGCGAGCTGAAGGCCGCCATTTCCGAAGCGAAGATCAGCGGCCGGGTGCTGATCGTCATGCCGCTGGTGGCGATGGCCGTGCTGGTGGCGATGAACCCGGATTATATCGACTTCTTCCTGCGCGATCCGCGCGGGCATCGGCTGGCGGCGATCGCGCTGGTCTTGCAGGGCATGGGCATGCTGGTGATGCGGCGGGTGATGAGGCTCGCCTTCTGATGGGGGCGCTGTTCCTCCTTTGCGCAGCGCTGAGCGTCGCCTGCGCCGCGATGGGCATGCGGATGCTGCTGGCCGACCGGCGGCTGGAGGCGCGGCTGGGCATGGCCGGGGATCGGCCGGGCTTCCGCCTGCCCGCAGCCTTCGGGGCGCGGGGGCGGGATCGGTCGGAAATTGCCGACAAGCTGATGCTGGCGGGGTTCCAGGATGCGCGGGCGGCAGACAGGTTCGTCCGGGCGCGCATGGCGGCGACGGTCGGCGCGGGGCTGGCGGCGATGCTGGTTTCGCGGATCGGCTGGGGCGGATTCCTTGCCCAGCCCTTGTTGGTCGTCATCGTCACGGGCCTGACCTATGTCGGGGCGAAGCAGGCGATCCATCTGCTGGCAGCGCGGCGGGCGCGGGCGATCATGGCGGAATTTCCCTTCCTGCTGGACCTGATGCTGATGATGCTGGAAAGCGGCATCTCGCTCGACCAGTGCTTCCGCTCGATTGCGCGGGACGAGGCCATTGCGGTGCCGCATCATGCGCGGCTGATCGCGATGCTGGTCGCCGATCTCGACCGGGGCATGCGTTATGAGCAGGCGCTGGACCGCTGGGCGGCGCGGGTGGCGGTGAACGGGGCGAAGGAACTGGCGGCGCTGTTCCGCCAGGCGCTGTTCCAGGGGGTCGAGTTGGCCCCTGCCCTGCGCGAATTCGTGCGGGAGTTCACCCAGCGCCGCATCGCCAATGCGCGGGAGGCGATGGGCGGCATCACCGTGCGCATGGTTGTGCTGATGATCCTGTTCTTCATGCCCGCCCTGTTCGTGGTGCTGGGCGGGCCGCCGGTGGTGGCGATCTTCGATACTTTGCGGGGGGTGTCGCAATGAGGCGGTTGATGCTGGCGGCGATGCTGATGGCGGCAACGCCGGGGCAAGCGGAGGAAGCGCCCGGTACGCGCGGGCTGTATCTGCAACTCATCCACCAGGCGCGGGCCGATGGGCGGCCACGGGCGGCGCTGGCCTATCTCGACGATTTCGAACGGCGCTATCCCGGCGATGCCGAGGCGCGGCTGTTGCGGGTCAACAGCCTGATCGACCTCAAGCAGATCGACGCTGCGGAAGCGGTGGCCCTGCCGCCCGAAACGGCGAGCGGCGGGGTCAGCGCGGTGCGCGGGCATCTGCTGGCGGCGCGGGGGCGATGGGACGAGGCGGCAGCCTGTTACGAGCGGGCGAGCCGGGCGAGTCCGGCCGATCCGCTGCCGCGCAATGCGCTGGGCTATGCGCTGTTGCGGGCCGGGCGGGTCGGCGCGGCGATAGAGGCGTTGCGCGGGGCTAGCGATCTGGCGCCCCAACTGGCGGTGGTGCGCAACAACCTGCTGCTGGCGCTGATCATGGGCGGGCGGCGCGACGAGGCGGAGGCCGGGTTGCGCCGGGCGGGAGACGGGGCGCTGCGGCAGAAGCTGGCGGCGGAAGCGGCGCGGATCGGCAAGGGAGGCTGAGATGGTGGTGCTGTTGCTGATGGCGGCTGCGCCCGCGCCGGTGCCGGTGCCGGTGGGCGAAGCGCGGCGGGTGGTGGAGGCGCAGTTGAAGGCCCCGGTGCGCGAGAATGCCGAACTGTCGGCGGAGGAGGCTGCGGTCATTCGACAGCGCTATCTGGAGTCCATCGGCCGGCGGGTCGAGCGGGCGGTGGACAGGGCGCGATGATCCGGGCGCGGCGCATCGCGTTTCGTCGGGCATGGCTTCGGCGGCTGGCTGGCGACCGATCCGCCGCCGTCGCGCCGATGATCGCGGCATTGGGGGCGGTGTTGATCGGCGCGGCGGGGTTCGCGCTGGACGGGGGGCTTTATTATGTGAGCCTGCGCAATCTGCAGGCGGCGACCGATGCGGCCGCGCTGGCCGCCGCGCAGAATCCGGCGCAGGCGGCGGCGCGGGCGCGGGACAGCCTGAGCCGCAACGGATATGATCCGTCTATTCTCCGATCGGTCGAACTGGGCCGCTATTGCGCCGATGCGGGGTTGGGCGCGGCGCAGCGCTTCGACGCCAGCATGGCGCTTTGTCCCGGCAATGGGCAGGTCAATGCCGTGCGCATCCGCACCGGGAAGCCGGCGCGCCAGTTCCTGATGCGCGTGCTGGGTCCGGCCAATCCCCTGCCCGACCTGTCGGCCAGCGCCACGGCGGCCCGTATCGACGAGGCGGGGATCGGCATCAGTTCCGGCGTGCTGACCGTCACAAATGCGCTGGTGAACAGCGTCAACGACCTGCTGGGCGCACTGCTGGGCATCGAGCTGCGCCTCTCCGCCGCCGATGTCGAGGCGCTGATGGCGAGCAATGTTGATGCGGGCCTGTTCTTCGATGCGCTGGCGCAGCGGGTCGGGGAGAGCGGCACCTATGGCGCGCTCACCGCCCGCACCGTGGGGCTTCGGGACTTGCTCGCCGCCGCCGCCAGCGCGGCCGACGACAGCGCGACCGCCGCGACCCTGAGCCTGCTCGCCGGGCAGGTCGGCAATGGTTATGCCGTGCCGCTCAACGGCCTGTTCGGCCTTGGCGTGTGGAAGAACATGCCGGTCGGCGGGGCGGACGAGAAACCGGCCCTGCGCGCCGGGATCAATGCCTATCAGCTCTTTTCCTACGCCGTGCAGGCGGGCAATGGCGCGGTCGACCTGTCGGACGCGATCGGCGCCGTGGCGCCGGGCAGCAGCGTCCTGCTGGCCGCGATGGCGACCGGGCCGATGGACCGGCCCCGCTTCTCCTTCGGTCCGGCGGGGGAGACCAGCGTTTCCACGTCGGCCTTGCGGCTGCAACTGGACGTCGGGATCAGGAACGTCAGCCTGCTGGGCGTTCCGCTGATCGTCGTCAACCTGCCGGTCACGATCGACATTGCGGCGGCGCAGGGGCAGGTCAGCGCCATCGATTGCCCCGACACGGCCGAACAGGCGCGCGACACGCGGGTGACGGTGCAGGCCGGCAGCGGCCTCGTCAACGCCTATATCGGCGCCTTGCCTGCCGGCGCCATGACGCGGCCGATGCCGCCCTTGTCCGCCGCCGACGTGCGTTCGGTCCGGATCGTCAATGTGCTGGGCGTCGTCACGGTGGACAGCCGCGCGGTGGCGCAGCCGGTCATGGGCGCGAGCGGCGCCCTCGTCTTCGGCCCCGGCGGGCAGGGCAGCATAGGCCGTCCCGGATCGCCCGGCACGCCCGCCAGCATTGGCAATGGGGCGCAGGTCGGGCCGCTGCTGACATCGCTGGTGGGCAGCCTGGGCGGACAGGACGGGTTGCAGGTGACGTTGCTGGGATCATGCCTGCCGATCGTCTGCGATGCGACCAGGGCGCTCGCCCGGTCGCAATTGTCGAGCGCGGTGGTCAATCCGGTCGCCGGGCTGGTCGGCACTACCATCGATCCGCTGGTCACCGACCTGCTCGCCGCGCTGGGCGTCCAGCTTGGCCATGCGACGCTCTGGGCGACGGGCGCGCGCTGCGGGGTGCCGGTGCTGGTGTGAGTTTTCACGGCGGCGCGCGGTCCCCCCTCATCGTGCGCCGTTGGTCTTTTGCAGAGGGGATTGGAGGACAAGGATGAACAAGTTTTTAGGTTCGCTGATCGCGAAACTGGCGCGGGATGAAAAAGGCCTGACGGCGGTGGAATATGCCGTGCTGGGCGCGGTGGTGGTCGCCGCCATCGTCGCGGTCGGCGCCAATTTCCGCACGCAGCTCGGCACCGCCTTCACGACGATGTTCAACAGCGTCAATCCGGGCTGATCGCGATGCCGGCGCGGCGGCTGCGGACATGCGAGCGGGGGCTGGCGGCGCTGGAATTCGCGCTGCTGGCGCCTGCGCTGCTGATGCTGGTCTTCGCGGTCGTGCTCTATTCCTTCTACTTCGCCGCGCTGATGGGCGTGCGCCATGCCGCGGTCGAGGGCGCTCGCGCCGCCGTGGCGGGGCTTTCCACCACGGAACGCACGGCGCTGGCGCAGGGCCGGGCGCAGGCGGTGATCGGCGGCTATGGCACCCTGCTCGCGGCGGGCGGCGGGCCGGTCGTCACGGCGGGGCCTGATGCGACCGGGACGTTCCGGGTGCGGGTCAGCTATGACATGAGCGGCAGTCCGATGATGCGTTATGCGGCCTTCATACCCATGCCCTCCCCCACGGTGAGCGCCAGCATCGTCGTCACGAACGGGAGCTATTGAAGGGGACGCCCCTTAAACCTGTGTTAGCGGCCTTCCGCTTTGGTCCGCCGTTCAGGAACCGGAAGCGCGGTGCCGCGCTTGCATGGGAGTCACGCCCATGAGCAGAGGAGAATCCCATGTCCGTCATCGACAGGTTCGTCGCAGCCGTCACGCCGCCGGAATCGGAAGAGGACCGCGCCCGCGCAAGAGAGAAGGCGCGGGCGGCGGCCGGGGCGGGAGACTGGCTCGACCAGATCCTCCAGCATCACCAGCAGATCGAAATGGCCTTCAGCGAAGCGGAGGCGGCGATGGACGCGTCCAGCCGCACGCGCGCCCAGCGAAAGCTCGCCGCGCTGCTGACGGCCCATTCCAGCGCGGAGGAAGCGGTCATCTACCCGCAGCTTTCGCACGACCACAAGACGCATATGGCGATGGCCTATGAGGAGCAGCAGGCCGCCAAGGTCCAGCTCGCCCTGCTGGAAGCGCTCGATCCGCTGGGCGACGATTGGGGCGAAAAGCTGGAGCATATCAAGGGCGCGGTCGCCCATCATGTCTATGAAGAGGAAAATGACCGCTTCCTTCACCTGAAGGAGGAAATCCCGCCGGCGGATCAGGAACGGATGACCACGCGCTATCAGGAGGAGATGGCGCGTTACGACAGCGGGCTTTAGGTTTCCAAGCCGACAGGATCATCGGCTGACTCGGAAAAGGTGGTAAAACAAAGGCCTGAAGCGGCCGATCCGACTACATCGGATCGGCCGCTTCAATGTCGATCCTTTCCCGCTTGGTGAGTCACCCCGCCGAGGGGCGGGGCTGCGCGGCGGCCGCGAGGTGGGCGGGCACGGTGCGGATGGCGGGGGCCTTCGTCATCCGGCGATAGGTCGCCAGCGCCTGTCCCACCACCTGGTCCATATTATAATAGCGGTAGGTGGCGAGCCGCCCGACGAAGGTGACGTCGGTCTGCGCCATCGCCAGCGCTTCATAGCGTTTGAAGAGTTGCTGGTTTTCCGGGCGGGGGATCGGATAATAGGGGTCGCCCTCCGCCGCCGGGAATTCATAGGTGATGCTGGTCCCCGGCACCTGCTGCCCGGTCAGGTACTTATATTCGGTGATCCGGGTGTGCGGCACGTCGGGGGACGGATAGTTCACGACCGCCACGGGCTGGTATCGGTCGACATCCAGGCTGACATGCCGGAACCTAAGCGAGCGGTAAGGCAGCTTGCCATAGCGATAGCCGAAATATTCGTCGATCGGGCCGGTGAACACCAGATGATCGTGTGGATAGGCGTCGCGCGCCTCGCAATAGTCGACCCCCAGCAATATGTCGATATTGGGATGATCCAGCATCCGCTCGAACATGCGCGTATAGCCTTCGAGCGGCATCGCCTGGAACCTGTCGGTGAAATAGCGATCGTCTTTGCTGGTGCGCGTCGGCACGCGCGAGGTCACCGCCTTGTCCAGTTCCGACGGATCGAGACCCCATTGCTTGCGCGTATAGCCCTGGAAGAACTTTTCATAGAGTTCCCGTCCCACTGCCGAGATCACCACATCTTCGGAAGTGCGGACGACCGACACCGGCTCCGCCTGCGCAGCGAGGAAGGCGGCGGCCTCCTCCTCCGTCGCCAGGTCCAGGCCATAGAGCATGTTGAGCGTGGTCCGGTTGATCGGCATCGGCACCAGCAGGTCGTCCACCGCCGCCAGCACGCGATGTTCATAGGGCCGCCATCGGGTGAAGCGGGAGAGATAGTCGAATATTTCCTGCGAATTGGTGTGGAAGATGTGCGGGCCATAGCGGTGGATGAGGACTCCGGCATCGTCCAGCTCGTCATAGGCATTGCCGCCGACATGCGGGCGGCGGTCGACCAGCAGCACCTTCCTGCCGCCGTCGGCGGCCAGCCTTTCGGCCATGACGGCGCCCGCGAAGCCCGCCCCGACGACCATCGCGTCATAATGCCGCGACGGGCCGCTTTTCCAACTGGTGGGCGACACGATGGGATGGGCATGAGCGCCGCGCGAGATCGTTTCCCTGATAAGGCGGCTCATCTGCTGGAAACTCTTGTCCCAGGACATGCCGGCCAGCACCTTGTCCGCCTCCGCCAGCCAGTCGCCGCCGGAGCGGGAAAGGGCCAGCGCCGCATCGCAGGCGCGGATGAAGGCTTCGCCGCGCTCCGCGATCCGCACCGCCTCGATCTGTCCGTAATGGCGGATGACGTCGGCGATGGGCGTCGACACGACCGGCTTTCCGGCCGCCAGATATTCGGGCGTCTTCGTCGGGCTGATGAAGCGCGTCGCGTCGTTGATGGCGAACGGCATCAGGGCCACGTCCCAGTCCGCGACGCAGCCGGGCAGGTCGTCATAGGAACGGCCGCCCAGGAAATGGAGATTGGGCCGGCGCGGCAGGTCCGCCTCTCCGATCTTCACGACCGGGCCGACGATCTCCAGATCCCAGCCGGGGCGCGCATCGGCCAGCACCGCCAGCAGTTCGACATCCATCCTCTCGTCGACGACGCCGTAGAAGCCCAGGCGCGGGCGGGCGTCATCCGGACGCCGGATCGGGGCAGAGCGGGCCTGGGCGAAATGCGCGGCATCGACGCTGGAGGGAAAGGGATAGACATGGCCATGCCGGTCCTTCTTCGCCTCATAAAGGCTGTAGCCGCCCGTGAACACCAGGTCGGCCTGGGACAGCAGGCGCTGTTCCAGCGGCAGCAGTTCGGGCGGCGCGCCCTTGAAATTGGCCAGCTCGTCCATGCAGTCGTAGACGATGCAGTCAGCCATGACATGTTCCGAAAAGGGCAGCATCATGGGGGTGTAGTACCAGCGCACGAACGGACCGGATTCGCCCGTCAGGAACAGGTCGAGCAGGTGCTTCGAATTCTCGCCATCCTCTTCCCGCGCGCCGTCGGCCGGCAGTTGCGGCGTGATGACGATGACGCCGCTGGTGGCGCAGACGTCGATATGCAGGTCCGGCTCCGGCAGGCCTTCGACAAGGCAGGGTTCTTCCCAGAAGAGGACGCGGGATTGGGCGGCGAAGCGACTCATCAGATGCTGGGGACGCTGAAAGACGAATTTCCACCGCAAATGACTGAAGCAGAGAATGGTATGCGCGCCGTTCGACGGAATTGATCCAGATTCATGCCAAGGGGAAGACTGGGTCTGGACCATATTACGCAACCTTTCTGCGGTGTGAACATTGATCAAACCACGACGGCGAACGGTCCGTTCCTTGTCCTCTATTGATCCAGGTTGCTGGGATGTCGCAATTCTCCGCTTTTCACTTGATCGAAGTTCAACGAGCCAAATAATCGACCGATCATCGCGCCCGCCATTGCAACGGAGGACCGGAATGACCATGCAGCCGCAGCTATGGGGTGGTCTGGAATGCACCGTGAACCGCGTCCACGACCGTTACCAGGACCAGGTCCGGGCGACCGGGCATCAGGACCGGGCGGAAGACCTGGACCGGCTGGCGATGCTGGGCATCCGGGCGATCCGCTATCCCGTCCTGTGGGAGAGGGTCAGCCCGCGCCATCCGGACGAGCGCGACTGGCAATGGACCGACGAACGGCTGGGGCGGCTGCGCGACCTTGACATCCGCGTCATCGCCGGGCTGGTCCATCATGGCAGCGGCCCGGCCTATAGCGGCCTGCTGGAAGAGGGTTTCGCAGCCGGGCTGGCGCGTCATGCGGGGGCGGCGGCGGAGCGCTATCCATGGATCGCCGACTGGACGCCGGTCAACGAGCCGCTGACCACCGCCCGCTTTTCCGCCCTGTACGGCCATTGGTATCCGCATCATCGGTCCGAACCGTCCTTCTGGCTGGCGCTGCTGAACCAGATCGACGCCGTTCGCCTGTCGATGCGGGCGATCCGGCGGGTCAATCCTGCCGCGCGGCTGATCCAGACCGACGATCTGGGCCGCAGCTACGCCACCGCATCCCTTCGCGAACAGGCGGGGTTCGACAATCTGCGCCGCTGGGCGAGCTGGGATCTGCTCTGCGGCATGATGACGCGCGAGCATCCGCTGTGGGAGCGCCTTTCGGGCTTCGGCTTTCAGGACAGGCTGCGCGCCATCGCCGACGATCCCTGTCCGCCGGACATCATCGGCATCAACCATTATCTGACGAGCGACCGCTTCCTCGACCACCGGCTCCACCGCTATCCCGCGCATAGCCATGGCGGCAGCGACACGCAGCTCTATGCCGATGTGGAGGCCATCCGCGTGCTGGAGCCGCCGCCCCAGGGGCTGGAGGGCGCCCTGCGCGAGGCATGGACCCGCTATGGGCGGTCGCTGGCCGTCACCGAGGTCCATAATGGCTGCACGCGGGAGGAGCAGTTGCGCTGGATCGCCCAGGCCTGGGACATTGCCGGTCGGCTATGCGCCGAAGCGATCCCGGTCGAGGCCGTCACCCTCTGGTCGTTGCTGGGCAGTTCGGGGTGGAACAGCCTGCTGACGCAGCCGGGCCATTATGAGCCGGGCCTGTGGGACGTCAGCAACGGAACGCCGCGCGCCACGGCGCTGCTGCCGCTGGCGCGGGCGCTGGCCCGCGGGGGTGAGCGCCCGATGCTGGCGGATGGCGCGGGCTGGTGGCAGCGCGCCGTGCGGATCGTCCATCCGGGCGTGGCCCGCCCCGCATCGATGAAGGCGCATCTGGCCGGGCGTTCGCATAACTCTGCGGCCAGTCCTTGTTCGGACCATCTCTCTTCGGTCCGCCCGCTGCTGATATGCGGCGCGACGGGAACGTTGGGCCGGGCGATGGCGCGGGCCTGCGCGCTGCGGAACATTCCCTTCATCCTGACATCGCGGGCGGAACTGGACCTGACGGCGCCGGAGACGGTCGCCGCCGCGCTCGACCGCATTGCGCCCTGGGCGGTCGTCAACGCCGCCGGCTGGGTCCGGGTGGACGAGGCGGAAACGGCGCGGGACGCCTGCCTGACCGCCAATGCGCGGGGAGCCGTGGCGCTGGCGAAGGCGTGCGGGGATCGCGGCGTCGCGTCGCTTTCCTTCTCCAGCGATCTCGTCTTCGACGGGAAGAAGGGCGCGCCCTATGTCGAGGACGATCCGGTCGCGCCGCGCAACTGCTATGGCCTCAGCAAGGCGGAGATGGAAGAAGGGATCGCCGCGCTGGGCGCCCCTCACCCGTCCGGTCGCCACCTGATCATCCGCACCGCCGCCTTCTTCTCGCCCCATGACGATCATAATTTCGCGGTCGCCGTGGTGCGGTCGCTGAGGCGCGGAGAGACCATATTGGCGGCGGAGGACCTGATCGTGACGCCCACCTATGTGCCGCATCTGGTCGCGACGTCGCTGGACCTGCTGATCGACGGCGAGGCCGGGCCATGGCACCTGACCAATGGCGAGGCGCTGTCCTGGGCCGATTTCGCGCGCCGGATCGCGATGAGCTGCGGCTGCGACCCCTCGCGCATCCGGGGCGTTCCCCACCGGACGCTGGGCTGGACGGCGGAGCGGCCCGCCAATGCCGCGCTGGCCAGTCGCCGGGGGGCGCCGCTGCATTCGCTTGCCATGGCCATCGATCATTTCGCGGCGCATCTGCCAGGGGAGATGATCCGGCAGGCGGCATAAGACCATATCCGGCTTGGCGATTATGCTCGTTTCGCCGTGGTATTTATTTCGACTTCATAACCAAAGGGCGGATTGGCGTACTATAACGTAAGTGTAATGAAGAAGTGCTATAACATCTTCTCAAAAGATCGAAATTTCCTCTTACTCAGATCATATTAATCTTCTTGCCCTATAGCTGAGCGATGTTAATGGCCGCCTTCAGGGCGGCAATAGAAGCGGGTCTTGAGCGGGCATATGGGCAATCGTTGGACGCCGGAAGCGGCGCATCGCTGGTTCGCGCGGCAACCATGGCTGGTCGGGTGCAATTTCACACCCTCCAACGCCATCAATCAATTGGAAATGTGGCAGGCGGGCAGCTTCGACCTTGCCACCATCGACCGCGAGCTGGAACTGGCGGCCTCGGTGGGGATGAACAGCGTCAGGGTCTATCTGCACGACCTGCTGTGGCTGGACGACGCGGCGGCCTTCCTGGCGCGCATCGACGCCTTCCTGGCGGTGGCGGACCGTCATGGCATCCGCACCATGCTGGTGCTGTTCGATTCCTGCTGGCATCCCGAACCGGCGCTGGGGCCACAGCCCCAGCCGCGCGAGGGGGTTCACAATAGCGGCTGGGTCCAGTCTCCAGGCGTCGCCGTGCTCCGGAATCCGGACGAGCATGCGCGGCTGGAGGATTATGTGCGGGGCGTGGTCGGCCGCTTCGGACAGGACCGACGCGTGCTGGCCTGGGACATCTGGAACGAGCCTGACAATGGGCCGGAGGTCGCGCTCTGCGACCCGGCGGCGCTCAAGGCGAAGGCCGATCTGGTCGTGCCGCTGCTGGTCGAGGCGTTCGGCTGGGCGCGGGCCATGCAGCCGATGCAGCCGCTGACCAGCGGCATCTGGCTGGGCGACTGGTCGGCGCCCGACCTGCTCAGTCCGATCCAGCAGGCGCAGACGTCGCATTCCGACGTCATCTCCTTCCACAATTACGGCATTGCGGAAGATTTCGCGCAGCGCGTCAAATGGCTGAAGACCATGGGCCGTCCGCTGCTCTGCACCGAATATATGGCGCGCCCGGCGGGCAGCACCTTCCAGGCGATCCTGCCCATCGCGAAGGAGGAGCAGGTCGGCACCTTCTGCTGGGGCCTGGTGAAGGGGAAGACGCAAACCCACCTGCCGTGGGACAAATGGGAAAACCCCAATCTGGAGGGGCTGAAGGAAAAATGGTTCCACGATATTTTCGATGCGGACGGCACGCCGCATGACGAAAGCGAAGTGGCCTTCCTGCGGCTCATCAACCGGCTGGACGAAATGACCGCCTGAACGGATTTTCTCCGGGTGGAGGGGCGATGCTGCCTCGCGCCGAGGCAAAGTGTTTCCCGCGACGGAACGTCATCGAAGCGCAGCCTGTTCCTGCGCGGGCAGGAACAGGTCAAATTTAGCCGGGGTTCCGATCCACTTTGCGCAGCGCGTCCAGTATCTCGTCGATGGGGATCGGCCGCTTGTGGCGGGGCGGGCGCCTGACGGCGGGATTGCCCTCCACGGCATTGGCGTCCGAAGCCCAGGATGCAAGGATGGCGCGCTTCACCTCAGGTTCCAACTGGGGATGATGGGCCACTTCGAAGGGGCCTTGAAAATGGGAGAGGGACATGGGCTTGCCTCCTTTCTTCCAATCCTCTCTTCCTTCCGGCGGTGACCGCCACGCGCCAAATTAAGGGCGGGAAAGCATCCATTCAAGGTCGTTTTTTCAGCTAGGCCGGCTCTCCTCATCGCCGATTTGGTTTCCGCCGGGGCAGCGCCGCACCTGCCGGATTGACTGGCCAGCCGCCACGTCCTACCCACAGCGGATCGGCATTCCCACCGGGATGGCCGGGGCAGCCAGACTGCGCACCGGACAACCGGCCGCATCCATTCCGATCATCAGAGTGCAGAAAGATGCAGGCAGGACAGCCATGGCGGACGGACGGACCATGAATGGGGTGGATCGGCGCGGCCTTATCGCCGCCATGGCGGGGGCGCTGTTGCCGGTATCCGGCTGGGCGCGGACCCGTGGCGGCTACGCCGCCCTGCCCTTCGACAATGGCGAGCGGCCCCTGGTCCGCTATCCTCAGAAGCGGGCGCTCATCGGTCTCACCACGCGCCCGCCGCAGCTTGAAACGCCGCTGGCCCTGTTCGACGGGCCGATCACGCCCAACGATGCCTTCTTCGTGCGCTATCATCTTTCGGATCTGCCGCTCGACATCGATGCGCGGCGGTTCCGGCTGGCGCTGGGCGGTCATGTCGAGCGGCCGCTCTCCCTTTCGCTCGCGGAACTGAAGCGCGACTTTCCCGTGCAGGAGATCGTCGCGGTCAACCAATGTTCCGGCAATGGGCGCGGCTTTTTCGAGCCGCGTGTCGGGGGCGGGCAGCTGGGCAACGGCGCGATGGGCAATGCCCGCTGGCGCGGCGTTCCGCTTCGCGCGCTGCTGGACCGCGCGGGGGTGCGCGCCGGGGCGCGGCAGGTCACGTTCAACGGACTCGACAATCCCCAGGCCGACGGCATTCCCGACTTCGTCAAGGCGCTGGACGTCGACCATGCCCGCGACGGCGAGGTGATGGTCGCCTGGGCGATGAACGGGGCGGACCTGCCCTTTCTCAACGGCTATCCGTTGCGTCTGGTCGTGCCCGGCCATTACGGCACCTATTGGATCAAGCATCTGCATGAGATCAACGTCGTCGACGCGGCCTATGACGGCTATTGGATGAAGACCGCCTATCGCATTCCCGACAATGATTGCGCCTGCGTCGCGCCCGGCGGCAAGCCGGACAGGACGCGGCCCATCGGCCGGCTCAACATCCGGTCCTTCCTCACCAGCCATATGTCCGGGGCGCAGGTGGCCGCGGGCAAGCCGGTGGCGCTGTCCGGCATCGCGTTCGACGGCGGATCGGGAATCGCGCGGGTCGACATCTCCGCCGACGGGGGCGCAAGCTGGCGGCAGGCCGAACTGGGCAAGGATCTGGGCCGCTACAGCTTCCGGTCATGGCGGTCGGCGCAGAGCCTGGCGCCCGGCCGCCATCGCATCCTCGTCCGCGCGACGGGCCGGTCGGGAGAGGTCCAGCCGTTCGATCCGCTCTGGCAGCCCGCCGGCTATATGCGCAATGTCGTCGAAGCCGTGGAGGTCGTCGCCCTGTGAAAGCGCTGCTGCCCATCGCCCTTCTCGCCGCGAGCGGTGCGGCTGCCGCGGGCTATCGCCTGCCCGACGAACGACCCATTGTCCTGCCGCCCGGCGACGGCGCGGAACTGACGGCGGCGACCTGTTCCGCCTGCCATTCGCTGGATTATGTCACCACCCAGCCACGCGGCAAGGGGGCGCAATTCTGGCAGGATAGCGTCGGCAAGATGATCAAGGTCTATGGCGCGCCGATCGAGCCTGCCGATGCCGAGCGGATCGCCGCCTATCTGGCCGCCACTTACGGCCGGAAGGAGGCCGCCGGGCCTTCATAGACGCGCCGGCATCAATGGTCGCGGGCTTTTTGCGTATACGCAAAGTCGCCTGTTGAGGCTCCGGAAACGATCGCGGTCCTATTGCATGACCGGCGCGGCGCGGGCCGCGACGATGGTTTCGCGCAGCCGCGCCAGCAGTTCGTCCAGATCGGCATCCTCCGATATGCTGAGGTCGATGGTCAGACCGCCGCTTCGACCGGGTCGGGGGCGGCCGATGCGCGCGCCGCCCGCGACGATCGCCATGTCGCGCGCTTCCTCCAAAGGCTGCGGCGTGGCGGCATCGCGCAGCCGGGCCAGCACCGTCGCGGGGGAAAGCATGCGGCCGCCATCCCGCGCGAGCGCCTGTTGCTGTTCCCCGATGGACTGCGCTTCGACAATCATGCGCGCCCGCTGGTCCGGACGGCGCAGCAGCGGGGTCAGGATTTCGGAATAGCGCACGCGCAATTCATCGGGAGTGGCGAAGGCGTTCACCACCTCCTCCGGCAATTGCGCCAAGGCGAGCAGGCGGCTTAGCTGGCTGTTGGAAAGGGTGAGCGCTTCGGCCATGCGCGATTGCACCCCGCCGTAGAAGCGTTCGACCGCATGCTGATAGCTGCGCGCCCGGTCCAGTTCGCTGATGTCCGCCCGCTCGCGATTTTCGATGTCGGCAAGGCGGAAGGCTTCCTCGTCCGACAGGTCGACGACCAGGGCCGCCAGCCGCATTTCCGGCCGCCCATTATGGTTGAGCCAGTCCACCGCGAAACGGCGGCGGCTGCCGACCAGAAGCTGGTAGGGCCGGTCCGAACCCGGCGGATTGAGGCGCACGAGGACGGGGATGCGGTTGCCGCCTTCGCTGGCGATGGAATCGATCAGCGACCGGCAGCCGTCCGCCGTCAGTCCCGGCTGGTCGCGCGGATTGCCGTCCCAGACCGAACATTCGTCCGGCTGGATCGAAATCGTGCCGCGCGATCCCGGCCCCTTGTCCGCGAAAGGCGCGAGCCGCTGGTCGAGGCGGCTGAGCGCCTGCTGATCGGCCGGGCCCCTGCCGGCGGGTTCGTGGGAAAGGGTCGCCAATATGTCGCGGATGAAGCGGGCCATGGATCACTTCCTTTGCGTGAGCAGGCCCACGCAATAGCGGGATATGCACGATTGTGGCGCGGAATCCGGTTCGTTTCGGAGCAATCCCTTTTGCCTAGAAACGCCGTCCGACCGTCAGCGCCGCCGCGTGGACATGGCGGTCGGAACCGAACTCGCCCGCATAGCCCAGGCGGAAGGTGGTGCGGTTGTTCCAGGTCGCGCTGATCCCGGCATTCACCAGGCCCGCGTCACGCGCCAGCCGGGTGGGGCGCAGCGTGAAGATGGGCAAGTCGCGGGTGGCGAAGCGGGCCTCCATTCGGCTGTCGGGGCGGCTGCGCAGTTCGCGCTGCCATTGCGCCTCGACCGAGGGGCGGAGGGTCCAGCCGCCTTGCGTCGCATTGGCGGAGATGCGCGCGCCCAGCGCGCCGCGAAGCGATCTGGTGCGGAAGGCGGCGACCTCCAGCGCGGCGGGTCCGCCATTTTCGACGAAGCCGCTGACATCGGCATAGCGATGGTGCAGGCCGGCGAAGGGCTGTATCCGGACCGGGCCTGCGCGCAGCATCGCGCCCGCCTCGCCGGATGCGGCCCAGCCGTCGCCGTCCACGGGCGCCACCAGCCGCCCGGTAAAGCCCGCCCAGCCGATTTGGCGCCGCAGCTTATATTCGGAGAGCGTATAGGCCGCCGTCGCGTCGACATAGAAGCGGCCGTCGCTATAGCTGGCATAGGAACCGATCTGGCTGTTGAACTGGCTGATGCGGGGGCGCCGCGCCGGGTCGAGCCGGGCGTCGATGCCGTCGATGCCCAGGGTCGCGCCGACGATGAGGCCGGGCACGGGCTTCACATCGACGGCGAAGCGCAGCGACCGGCTGTCGGATTCCGCTTCGGGGCGGTCGACGCGCGCCTTATAGCTCGCCTGCTTTATCCCTCCGCTCAGCATCACGGTGATGGTGCGGTCGCCGCTGGCCGGAACATCGGCCGGCGCATCGATGGCGATGCTGCGCCGTTCGGCCAGCCAGGAGCGGATTTCCCGGTCGGCGGCGTCCATCGACTGGATCGACAGGCGGGGCAGCAGGGAATAGCTGCGCGGCGAGAGCTGGCCCAGCGCATCGGCACGCGCCGCGGCCGTCGGCAGGGCGTCGATCGATGCGAGCATGGCCGCGCGGTCGCCGCCGGGTGCGCCCGTCGCGGCGTCCAGCATCGTTCCCACCGCGGTTTCGCCCGGGGTTACGGCATAGGGCGCGTAGGGACCGGCCATGGCGGGCTGGGCATTGAGCAGCAGCAGGGCCGCAGCGCCATCGATCAGGCGGCGGATGAAGAAAAGGCGGTTCGGCAAGATGATATTCCCCTTTGGCGAAGATTTTTGCGTGAACGCAAAGCGTGCCGGCCTGCGTTCGGAATCGGTTTGAGGAGGCAGTGCGCCCACTGCCTCCTCGCCCCCGCCCTTCCCCCGGGGGCTATAGGGGGAGAGCATCGTCGGCGTGCGGTCCGCCATGCATGAGGACCATGGCGGGCCGCGCCGCCGCGTCAGTTGCCGCCCCCGAGCAGCCCGCCGAGCAGGCCGGTCACGGGCGCCGTGGCGGAACCCGATCCGGTCGCCGGGGCCAGCGCGCCGTTCAGCAGGCCGGTGACCGGGGCCAGGGCATTGCCGCCGGTCCCCTCCCCTGCTCCCAGCAGGCCACCGGCCAGGCCGGTCACGGGCGCGAGCGGGGAACCGCTTTCTCCTCCGGGCAGCGTCGGGGCCAGGCTGTTGACGGTGTCGAGCAGGGGCGCGGCGACGCTGTCGACCGTGCTGGTGGCGGCCGCGACCACGGGGGCGACGGCGCTGGTGACCTGAGTGACGGTCGCTTCGGCCTGCGGGCCAAGGAGACCCCCGGCCAGGTTGCCGACCGGCTGCAATCCGGCCTCTACCTCGGCCGCGGTCGTCGGCACGGCGATGTCGACCAGATTGCCCTGCGTCAGGACATCGACCGTCGCCAATTGTCCGGCAGCCGCGCCGCCGTCCGACGGCAGCAGGTTGACCCCGACAAGCGTGCCGGGCGTGGAGGCGCCGGTCAGGACATTGCCGCCGACATTCGCGCCGACAAGCGGTCCGCCCAGTGCGGCGGAAGGATCGCCGCCGACGCCGCCCAGAGCGCCGGTCAGGCCGCCCACCGCATTTTCGACCAGCCCCGTCACGGGCGCGAGGACGCCATTGTCGCCCACCAGCGGACCGGTGACGGGCGAGAGCGCGCCGTTGACCGTGTCGAGCAGCGGCGTGGTGAGCTGGCCGACCGTCGAGGTGACGGCCGCCACCGTGGGGGAGAGACCGTCGGTGAGCTGCGTCACCGCTTCCCCCGCCGGTGCGCCGAGCAGGCTGCCGGCGAGCGTGCCCACCGGCGCCAGCCCCTGCTGCACGCCCTGGGGCGTGGTCGGCAGGGCGACCTGCGCGACGGTGCCGTCGCCCGTCAGCAGATCGACGGTGGCCACGCTGCCGGTCGCCGGGGTGTCGCCCGGCAGGACGTTGACGTCGATCAGCGATCCGGGCCCCGTGGGTCCGACCAGCGGCTGATTGCCGATGGACGCCCCGATGATCGATCCGCTGCTGGTGGGGCCGGTCGGGCCGGTGGGACCAGTCGGACCGCCCGGGCCGGTGGGTCCGCCGGGGCCTGTCGGGCCAGCGGGTCCGGTGGGACCGGCCGGGCCGCCCGGACCCGTGGGGCCGCTTGGGCCAGTGGGACCGGACGGTCCGGTCGGGCTGGTCGGGCCAGTGGGGCTTGTCGGACCTGCCGGGCCGCTGGGACCGGAAGGAGACTGGCCGCCCCCTGCCCCTATGTCGAAACCCACGCCGTCGGCGCAGGCGCTGAGCAAAAGAAGAGGTATCGCCGTGGCGCACAGCAGATAGCGCCGTCCCGACCGGACCGATCCATGAAGTGGCATTGCAAGACTCCCTGTTTTCCTGCGAGCAGATCGCAACGGGAGCACGTTAAGCCGGGCAGTGCTTATCGCCGCGTCAAGAAGAAACCAGTCTGGTCAGAACGGTTTACTTCACCCATCTTCGTCACAATTCGACACGCAAAAGCATGTCGCGGCCCGCGCAAAGCCGCGCAAGAGATAAGGCAATCCCCGCAACAACCGGCTTTTACCTGGCTTCCCGACACTTGCTTGTCCGCAAAGCCGGGTCAGGGCCGCGCAAGTCGCCCTTGGCGGGATTTCTTCCGATATGGCTCATTTTCGCGACCGAAGGCATCGGTCGCCGCTGCGATCGGCACGCATCCATCCTGCCCGCGCCCCATCGGCGCGGTTCCTGGCCAAGGGTGAGGATGGAGGATCGTGCCGTCAGGTGCGGCTCACCGCCATCTGGGCCCTTCGATCCAGCTCACCAGGCTGCGGCGGAGGCCCTTGGTCACCGGCAGTACGCGATGCTGGAGGAAGGAGGGGAAGATCAGCATGCTGCCCCGCGACGCGAAATTCACGCCCGGTTGCTGAAGGCCGAAAAATTCGAAGGCGCCGCCCTCATATTCATCCGGGTCGGACAGTTGCACCACGACCGACAGCTTGCGATCGAAGGGACGGGAGGATTCCAGCCACACATCCTGATGCCAGTCATATTTGCCCTGCGCGCGGCCGTGATATTCGGTATATTGCAACTCAAAGGGGCCGGCGATGTCGATCCCGAAATTGGTGCGGTTGGAAGAATGGACGAACTGCATCAGCCGGTCGACAATGTCCTTGTCGCGATGGACATCCAGCCAGCTTATGGTGGACGATCGATAGGCATGATCGCTGCGCACTGCCTGCGCGAAGCCGACGGTCGCGCTTTCCGGCTGATAAAGCGCCGCGCGCTTGACGATGGCGTCGCATTCCGCCCCAGTCAGGGCCGCGGGCCATACCTCCCACACATTGTTCATTGTCTTGCTTCCCGCTTCTTTGTTTTTGCGTATCCGCAAAAGGACGGATCAAAATGCCCGCCCTACCCCGAAGAAGAATCGCGCCTTTCGGCTATGGCCCGGGTCGGGCCGCTTGACCGGCACGGCCACCTCAGCGCTGACCCGCCATTTGGGGCCAAGGCCCAGCCGCACTCCGCCCCCGGCCGATGCAAGGCTGTAGTTCCGCGCCGCAAGGCGGTAGGCGGGCCGCGCCGTGCCATGCGCCAGCGCCCCGTCAAGCGCGACGAACAGCGCGCTCGCCTTCAGCAAGGGCGATCGGGCCGGCAGCGACCACGAAAGTTCCGCGCTGCCGGCAACGGCCTGTTCCGCCGTCAACGTTCCGGTGCGGAAGGCCATGCCGGCGCCCCGGCCGCCCAGCGGAAAGCGCTCCGTCACCGGAAGATCGTCCTTCGAATATTGGCCCTTGATCGACGTCCTGAGGCTGAGCTTGCCGCTGATCGCCTTCACCGCGACGGCCTGGACATTGACCTTGGTGAAGCCGGTTTCGGAAAAGCCGGCAAAGGGCCTGGCGCCCAGGGCGTCGATCCCCTGGCTGACGACCGTGGAAATCGCATAGCCGTCCCGGGCGTCGGCGCGGGACCAGGAAGCGCCCAGGCGCAGCGCCCGCGACCGATAATCGCCGAAACGGATGTCGAGGAAATAATTGTCGCTGTCGATGCCGTCGAGGGACGCCGTGACCGACAGCTGGGACTTTGTCGACCGTAGCACGGGATAGCTGAGCGTCAGGCCGGCCAATGTCGCCTCACCCGTCGTCCTGCTGTCGCGCGAACGGGTCTCGACATGGGCGGCCTGCGCGGCCAGGGTCAGGCCGTTGCTGCCGATGGGGGTGGCGTGGCTGAGCGAATAATATTGATAGCGGTCGGGATTGAAGGGCAGGTAGCCGGCGATGCGCGTGCTGTCGCCTTCGCGGACGAGGCCGTTGACCGTGACCGACATCTGCGCCTGCACGCCCTGCACGACATTGCTGACCCCGCTATTGTCGATCGTCAGGCCGATCTGCACCTGCTTGCGCTTGACGATGAGGTCGATCAGCAGGTCGCCCGGCGCGCCCGACTGCCGCAGACGGGCATCGACCGTCTGTCCCGGAATGTCTCGCAACAACGCCAATGTCCGTTCCAGGCTGCTCTTGCGCAGCGGCGCGTCCCGCATCAGCCGGCGCATATGCGCGGCGATCAGCCCGGCGGGCATGCTGGGCGACATGCCCGCAAGGCGATAATCCGTCACCCGCCCCTCGACCAGACGGATGGTCAGCACGCCGCCGCTCGGCACCTGGGGCGGGATGGAGACGGAATAGAAGGCGATGTCGCTCCGCGCATAGGTCGCGCTGATCGCATTGGCGATGGCCTGGAGCGTCTCGCCCGTCAGCGGATGTCCGATATAGGGAGACACGGCAGCATCGAGGAGGGCGGCGGGCACCGTCGTTCCGCTATAGCGCAGCCGCGTCAGCAGGGTCTGGCCTGCGGAGGAGGCCGCAGGCGCGACCTGGACCGACGGCGCAGGGCGCGGCGCGGCGACGGGCGGCGACGCGATCTGCGGCTCGAGCCGGTCGGTACGGTCGCGATCGATGATCGGGGCTGCGCTCTGCTGGCCGGGCGCTGCGTCCTGCGCGGCCGCCGGGACCGCCAGCATCAGCCCCAGACCCGTTGCAACCGCCCATGCCGCGCCCCTGCGCCACCCCATCCCCGCCATGATCCGCCGCCACCTGCCCCCACGCCATCCCGGCCGCCAATGGGCCGCTGCGCAGAAGGATGGGCGAAAACGACCCGACCTTCATCTGCAACCGGGACCGGATCGGTTATATCTGCAAGCCTTTGTAAAATATCCGCGCAGTGCCGAAGCCCCGCCTTGGCCGATCCGCCCAGGCCGGCATCGCCTTGCGCTCGGCAATTGCGACCATTTTGGCGGAACGGACGCCCGCCCTGCCCTTGCCCCGGCCCGAACGCCTCCTCGCGCCGGGGAGATCAGAGTCGCGGCGGAGCGGAAATGCCCCCAAAGCTCCCGGTCGGGCATGATTTCGGCATCGCAAAGCGCCAATAACGCGATTTTGCTGCCGATTTTCGCTGTTCGCCGATCGCAAAGGGGCTGGTTGAGCGCGAAGAGACAGGTTAAGACCATCCGTCCACGAAAGGGAGATCACCATGAACAATACTGAACTCGCCGAAGCATTGGCCGCCGATCATGGCCTGACCAAGGCCGATGCGCGCAAATATGTCGACGGCGTCTTTTCCGCCATCGCCGGCGCCGCCGCGAAGGGCGAGGAAGTGTCGCTGAACGGATTTGGCAAGTTCAAGGTCAAGGACCAGCCCGCTCGCGAAGGCCGCAACCCCTCGACCGGCGCCGTGATCCAGATCGCCGCTTCGAAGAAGCTGACCTTCACCCCGGCCAAGGCCGTGAAGGACCAGTTGAACGGCTGAAAATGGCCCCGGCGGCCGCACCTGGCCGCCGTCCCAATCTCCGCCGACACATGATCGGAAGGATCGGCCCGGATGAACGGGACGGCACCCCTCCCTTGATCGAATGGCGCGCCCCAGCCGAACGGGCGGGGTGCGCCATATTGGCAGGATCGATGCCTGCCCTCCCCCTCCCCATCTGATGCAGGTCCGCGATCTTTGCGCGGTTTAGACCGATCGTCATGGAGTGTTCTGCCGGGATGACGGGAAGCCCTTTTCCGTTCTTCCCGCTGTGCTGCCGGATGAAACCGACCGGATGGATTGCGTGAAACGCAATCACATCGCCGCGTTTCGCATTTGCCATTGCACGCCCGCCGCGCCAATTGGCGAGTGCCTTTCAGGCATCCTCTCCTAACTCATTGGGCCGGTCGAAAGACCGGCCTTTTTTTTGGTCCACCGGAAACATGTTTCGCGGCGGACAAATATTGCCTTGCGCTGGCCGAACACTGGTAGGCACGGCACGAATATAGATCAATATTCCGGCTTTGCTGTATGGAGCGTGATGCTTGCGCAATGTAACTGACGGACCATGGACGAAGATGGTCTGCTACATGGCTCGGAAGCGCACGATAAAGCTGTGCCATCCCGAAACAAAATGCGCTCGTTTGTTCCTGTTCGACAGCATGCGACTGGGCTGTCAAGTTGTTTCGGATTTACATTTCACGCAAAACCGCTCAAAAGGCCCTCTCTATTAATCGAAGATGGGAAGCGGGGCCAATGTCTGAAAACAACCAGCCTGACATCACGACGCTCACTGTTCAGCTGGTGAGTGCCTTTGTCTCCAACAATAATGTCGCGAGCGAAGGTCTTGCCGATCTCATTCGGACCACCCGCCTGGCCTTGACTGATGATCTTGCCGCAAAGCCCGAAGATGCGGCGGCGCCGACTTACACGCCGGCGGTGTCGGTTCGCAAAAGCCTGTCTTCGCCGGAGCATATTCTCAGCATGATCGACGGCAGGCCGTACAAGACGCTGAAGCGCCACCTTGCCAGCCATGGCCTGACCCCCAATGAATATCGCGAACGCTATGGGCTGCCGAAATCCTATCCGCTGGTCGCGCCCAACTATTCGGAAGCGCGGCGTGCAGTCGCCACGAAGCTCGGCCTGGGCAAAAAGCCGGTGAGCGTCAAGAAGCCGGCCGAAGCGGCTCCTGCTCCGGCTGTCGCCGCGCCGGCGGCTGCAAAGCCCGCCGCTGCTCCCAAGGCAGCGCCCGCAAAGGCGGCGCCTGCCAAGCCGGCCGTGGCGAAGACGCCCGCTCCCAAGACTGAGGCAACCAAGACCCCGGCAGCCAAGCCCGCGGAAGCGAAGGCGCCCGCGGCAAAGCCCGTGGAGGCCAAGCCGGCGGTCGCCAAAGCGCCCGCCGCAAAGGCGCCTGCCGCAAAGCCTGCCGCATCGCGCAAGCGCCTCTCCATAGCAACGCCGTCTGCACCCGCGCCGAAGAAAGACGCCGCTCCTGCCGCCAAGCCCGCCGAAAAGGCGGCGGCAGGCAACAAGCCCGCCCCGGCTGCCAAGGCGCCCGCCAAGCCCGCTCCCAAGAAAAAGCCTGCCGCCAAATCCAGCAAGGCGACGGCAGCTGAAAAGGCCTGATCGTCAGATTGGCGGACGTGCTTTCATTCATCATGAAAGCACGTCCGCCTTTTGACGCCGCATTTCCGGGCCGGGCAGTCCGGTTGCCGATCAAGATCACGCTCCGGCCAGCGCAAATGTTGGTCGGGCGTTTTCCTTGATGTCAATTGGACAGATATTCGGCCATGGCCCGACAATCGGGTCAGGTTCATCTTTCGGATTGTGCCGAAAGAAGCCGGTTGCCGAAAAAATGATGGCGGGAACAAGGCAATCCCGGAGGGTAGCAGGACTGTTCAGCTAATCTATTTTCTTTGTCGGGATTGACCCATCGCCTTCTCGAGAACTTGCAGCGGCATGTTTCGGTTTTTCCGAGAACCTTCACCGTCAATTGAAAATAAATGGCTCATTCAGGACATCGTCCCAGCGTGCTGATGGGTGACGGGCTTTGTTATACGTCTCTGACGGATTTTTCGCTGCTCGCTAGCCTATCTTCGGGACCATTTATGGATGAAGATTTACGGCTTTTAGAATTTAATCTGATCCGCTTCATGACCAGGCAGCATGGACAAATTCGAAAATGTCGTGAAATGGCCATGAGCGGTCATTACCCCCACCGTCACCCCGGACTTGATCCGGGGTCCCGCTTTTGCCTCTACACCGCGCCCAGCCCAAGGCAGCGGGACCCCGGATCAAGTCCGGGGTGACGAATAGGGGGAGAGGTGACGAATAGGGGAATGGCCCCTCCCCACCCAAATCACTCAGTCCGGCAAGTCTTGAATTTGTCCACGCTGCCTAGGCTTCAATATATCAACCCGATCTTCGACGGTGATGCCCAGCCTTGAGGCCAATGCCATCCTGTCTCGCAGTTATCCGCCGCTTGGCGCTTTTTCCCATTGCCAGGCTTCATCTTCCCTGGCGCTCGATCTAGCGTTCACAGCTACGCCAGCGGCCATTGCCCAAAATACAGGCAGGCTGGGAAGCTCACAGGAAAGAAATTCGCCCCGCTGACGGGCCAACCTATACTGGACTCCCCTGCGGCGCCTGACGAGCCTCCGAGGGCGAAATAGGCGCATTTCCTGTTCTGTTCCCTTTTGCCAGGTGGTAAAGGACTCCCTCTTGCCTCGGCAGGCCAACGCCACCTGCAAAATAAGCGCGGTCGTCGCGCAACGCATTTCCTCCCATCGCGCGAGAGGATGTCGAATGATGCTGGCGGGCATCGCCTTGCTATGGCATATAGCTATGGCCTAAAGGGTCGCCTCAAAACGGGCAGGCGCCATCTATCCACCGCCATCCCAGCATGTACAACCAACCATATTATTTGGTTGTAGTCCATCTTGCGCTATGACCGGGAAATGCACGATTTTTCAGCCTCGCCGGATCATGCCCTGCTTGTCCTGGGGCGGCTGGACGGGCGGCTCTGCAACAGCCCGGCGGCCGACATCTGGCTGGCCAGGGCAAGGCTGAAGGGCGCCTCCATGCTGTCGGGCTTTGCCGGGGTGCCGGTGTCGGTCGCGGAGCTTCAGAACTGGATTTGCGGGCGGACGCCGCCGCCGCGCCATAGCGAGGGTCTCAACGATCCGCTCTCCGTCGCCGCCCTCTTCCATTTTGCCCTGTCGGCAAGCGACGATCGGGATCCGATCGCGCGGGCGACCCTCAATATCTCCCGCACGCTGCTCGATGACAGGAAGGAGGCTGGGCTGTGGGCGCCCGAGGATCTGGTCCGCTTCGGCCCGTCATGGCGGATGGCCCAGATGCTGCTGGAGGCCCCCTACCCTGCCGGCACCTTGCTGGGGATCGCGCAGCGGCTGATAGATGCCAGAGGGAGTCTCGACGCGCCCGTTACCGAGGGTCATCTGGTGACGACGGCGGACGGGCGGCAATGGCGCATCGATCCGCGGCGGTTCGATATGGGCTGGGTGCTCGCCTGCCATCTTCCAGGCGCGCTGCTGGCGGCGGGTCTCAGCCTGCGCCGCTTGCCCTCGCTGGTGGGGCTGCCGCGCTTCATGCCGGACGATGCTGGTTCATTGGCGAAAGCGATTGCGGCCATGATCGCCCGGCAGGCAGGGCAGGGATTGATCGAACTGGACCGGCTGGAGGCGAAGCTGGCACGGTTGCCGAAGGAATTGCGAGTGACGCGACGAAGCAAGGCCCCGCTGCTCATGCGGCTGGAACTGGCCTATCCCGGACTTGGCAAGATGGCGGTCGCCCGTTTGCTGGGCATTTCGCACCAGGGCGCGACGAAGCTGGTTGCGCAGGTGGAGAGGCTGACGGGAGGGCATTAGGAAATGGAGCCTTTGTCCATCCTGCTTCATTTTCCAGAAAACATCGTGCTGCTGTTATAAGGTTTCTAGGAAAGTTAAAGAGTTAGCGGCTGAGAGTTTCGGCCCGAATCGCCGGAATCGCACGAGTCGGCCTTTGCGCCGCGTTCCCATAAGGTCGATTGTCCGTTCCTGTAATGTCGACGCTGGCGTTCCCGAAATGTCGGGGAAGCGTTCCTGAAGAGGCGAAGACCGTTCCCGGAATGTCGAGGCTCGCCATTTGCGGTGGGGGGCGCTTGGCGGATTGAATCATATTGGGCGGGGGTGTCGGGAAGGACGTTCAAATTCGGCGGCGGATCGGGTGCATTGAACTGTCGTGCGCGACAGCGGGGTCCGCCATATCCGTACCACCCGACACTTCGGGAACGCTCTAGCCATGGGGCAAGGCAGAGGGACGGTGGGTCTGACATCGAGCGGCGGATATGAGACATTTTTCTCGTCCGGCATCGGAAAATGCGGAGACAAGAGAAATCGGAGCGCGATCCGCTGCAATCGCAATCTAAGCGGACCGCGCTCTAGGGTGTATCGACATTCAGAAGATGGCGAGCCGAAAATGGTGGTTTTCCGTGACCCGGCGCGCAGCCTACTCAAAGTAGGTGAGCACCGGAAGCACGGAAAACCTCTATTTGCAGGCCGCCAGGGCTGAATGTCGATACACCCTAGAGACGGTGCCGGTTCTTCTCATGGAAGCGGCGGACGAAGCCGATGAACGCCTTTTGATAGTTGACGGGCGTACGTGCGGGATCGGCGTCGAGCCAGTCGCGGAATTCCTGATGGAGCGTCTGATAGTCCCAGCCGGGATATTCGGCGCGCAGGGTCGCCATGGTCGCGTCGGTGATCTCGCCGGCGCTGGCTTTGGCGGACATGCCGGCCAGGGTTCTGCGGATCATGCCGCCCGCGTCGACCAGCATGTCGGCATCGGCCGGAGGGTGGCGGACTGCGCCGTTGTTGTGGGTAGCGGCGGCGGCCGACTGCGGCGTCGCGGCCGTCCGCCGTGAAGTCGTCGTCGGGGGAAGCGGATCGGATTGGGGACGGCGGCGCATGCGGAGCGAGGGTTCGCGCTTGCCTTCGGGCTGTTCCAGCTCGACCGTATAGCCGGGCAGCGGATCGCGTTCGGCGATCCTGGCGATCTCGAACTTGAAGCGGCGATAGGCGCCCTCGGCCCCTGATTTTTCGAACAGGGTGGGCATGGAGATGGCGAAACCCCCCTCCCCTGCCCCGCCGGCATGTTTGCGCGCCACCTTGTAGAGCCAGCGTTCGCGGCCGCCGGTGAGGTCGAAATAAGCGCGGTCGATGCTGAGCACGCCGCCCTGCATCAGCACGCCTTCATAGAACCAGTTGCTGAGTTCGATGGTCATGCCGCGGGAGCGTTCGGTGCGTTCGTCGACCAACTGGGTCCAGCCGTCCAGCCAACTGAAGGTCGCTTCGCGGCGGTTTTCGGCGCGGATATTGGTCTTGATCGTGGTGGAGACGAGCCGGTCGAGCGACTGGCCGAGCAGTTCATAGGCGCGGCCGGTGGTCGGGCGGTGGATGGCGCGCAGCAGGTCATAGGGCATGAGGTGCAACTTGCGCGGGACGTCGTTGAGGCCGCGGCGGGCCATGTCGGCCAGGACAGAGGCGCAATAGATGAGGATGTCGGCGTCCCAGATGGTGGCCATGCCATAATCGGGATTGGCCGAGACATGGACCCAGGCCTTGCCGTCGGGAGAGGTGTAGTCGATCGGCTTGACGCGCTTGGTCTTGGCTAGGCTGAAGAAGGGGCGCTCCATCATCTCGCGCTGGTCGCGCAGCGGCATGTCCGCGATATAGGGGAGGAAGAGTTCGAACTGGTCGTTGATCTGCGTCCGGGCGGCGCGGGTCAT